>JALRGJ010000125.1 GCA_023253435.1 Ilumatobacteraceae bacterium
TGAACTGTCTATGCACTATCTCGATCTAGAGCGCACTCCTCCACCACTTCCACCACTTGACCCAGAGATAGTGAATGCGGCTCGGACAATTGAACTACCCGATGCAACAGAGGCTTTGCGTGGGGCAATGTCAGACTCCATGCGCATCCCACTTTCTCTCCTCAAACAAGTACGTGATGTTGTGTCCGATCCAAGCCTGTTAAGCACCATCGGATCTTCCACTTCCTCCACTGTGAAAGGTCTGATTGCACAACTCAACGAATCCGACCCAGCTAGGTCTCCACTATGGACAGAGCGCTCCCTGCGCAGACGGCTCGAGACAACACGCATCTCCTATTACGACATGCGTGGAGCAGCCAAATCTCTCGATGGCACCTTGAACACTGCATTCGTGACAGCTGCAGCCCATGCCGCCGGCAAGTACCACCGCATGATGGGTGCTCCTGTTGAGTCTTTGCGTGCGTCAATGGCCATCAGTACACGTACTGCCGAGAGTGGAGGAAACGCATTTACTCTCGCTCGCATGCTCGTACCCACTGGTGAGATGCCACTTCCCGAGAGGTTTGCTGCAATCAATGAAATCCTCGCAACTGCTCGTTCCAGTTCGCAATCCGGATCACTCGATGCCATCGCAACATTGTCCACGCTCATTCCCACCTCTGTCATCACAAGGCTGGCTCGTTCACAAGCTGAAACAGTCGACTTTGCTACGAGCAATGTTCGAGGTGCTGGCGTGCCTCTCTTCATGGCTGGTGCACAATTACTTGAGAATTACCCAGTGGGTCCGTTGGGTGGAGTTGCATTTAATCTCACACTGATGTCGTATATGGGCAGCCTGGATGTAGGAATCAATATTGATGAAGCTGCAGTAGAAAGCCCCTCGTTATTACGCGATTCACTCACGGAAGCATTTGCTGAACTGAGTTCATATGCGCCGGCGCGCACAGATTCACCAACGGGGTCAGTGCAAGAAAAATCAGAACCGACTAAGCGTCGGTGGTGGCGACGTTCGCGCTAAGCAGCGAACGAAGATCGAGAAGTAGATCCCCTACTTCTACTGCAGAAACAAGCTCACGCTTCAACATCTCTGCAAGGGCTTTGTCGATGACGGCGAGCGCCTCGGTGATGACTGAATCTTTAGTGTCGATCATGTGGTGCTCCTCTCGGCTACGGATCTGTGATCCGAGTTGCGGTTCCGCCCGCATGCCTCATCGTACCCACCCCACCCCCGGGAAATCGGCATACCTGTCATCCACAACTTCTAGCCAGAGGTGGCATGTGCCATAAGGTCACAGCATGAATTTGGACGGTAAAACAACGGTAGTCACGGGTGCAGCAGGCGGAATTGGAGCTGCGCTGGCACGTCGCTTTCATGCAGCCGGCGCACGAGTAGTAGTTGCCGACAGAGATGGCGACCGACTTGAACGTGTTGCACAAGAACTCAACAGCGTGCGACCCGATAGTGCACTTGCCGTTGTTGCAGACATCAGTTCTGAAGCGGGAAACATTGCGCTCATCGATGCCGCACGAAACAAATTTGGATTTATTGATTTGTTCTTTGCCAACGCAGGAGTTGCCCAAGGTACCGATCTGGAATCAACCGATGAAGACACGTGGAACGCAGTGATGAATATCAATCTTCATGCACATCGCTGGGCAGCAAAGCATCTCATGGGCGAATGGCTCGCAGCGGGCGAAGGATATTTCTGCAGCACCGCATCTGCAGCAGGTCTTCTCTCACAAATTGGTAGCGGAACATACAGCGTGAGCAAACATGCAGCAGTTGCGTTTGCGGAATGGCTCTCTATTACTTATGGCGACCGAGGAATTCGGGTGACCACCTTGTGCCCGCAAGGCGTCAATACCAATATGTTGAATCCACCAGATGCAGACGGAATCGACAAGCGCGGCGGAGATGTAGTGAAGGCTTCAGGCGATGTTCTTGAACCTGCCGATGTTGCAGAGGTTGTCTACAACACCATTGTTGCTGAGAAATTTCTTGTCATGCCTCACCCAGAGGTGCACACATACGAGACACGCAAAGTTGCAGACCGAGACCGTTGGCTTGCCGGTATGCGCAAACTTCAGGCTCGCATTATCGGCGGGTAATAGATCCTGAAAAATAGAGGTCTAAGGTGACCGTATGAGTTACCGCTTAGAGCCACAAGACGAATACATGCATGAGTTGGGACCAGAGTCCAACTTCAACGAAAGCATGTACATCAACTGCTTCGACCCTAAAACTCAAATGGGTGGTTGGTTCCGTATGGGAAATCGCGCCAACGAGGGTTACGCAGAGATGACGGTGTGTATTTATTTACCGGATGGTCGTGTTGGTTTCATGTTCAAGCGACCCACCATTGAAAACAACGATGTACTGGATGCAGCTGGGCTCACATGGACAATGGTGAAACCCTTCGAAGAACTTCGCATTGACTATGTAGGAAAAGTTGTATTGCTTGACGACCCCACCCAGATGGTGGATCCAAAAACTGCTTTCAAAAACAATCCGTTTGTTGAGTGTGAAGCGCACATCACATTTACAGGCCAGGGCCGCGACAGCATGTTTGGTGGTGAACCAGATACGCCACGAGAGAAGCCAGGTGAAGAGTTTGCAAAAGCCCACTACGAGCAGTTGGTTGCCGCTACTGGATCAATTCGTGTTGGCGACCAGGAATGGAACATGAACGGTTTCGGACTTCGTGATCACTCGTGGGGACCCCGTTACTGGCAAGCACCGTGGTACTACCGCTGGCTCACCGCAAACTTTGGAGAAAACCTTGGCTTCATGGCTAGCCGTGTTGCCAAAAAAGATGCAGCCGGAACGCGTGGTGGTTTTGTTTGGGATAACGGAAAGATGTACCTGTGCGATGACGTACAAATTTCTACGGTGACAAAAGGAGAAGAGTCGTATCACGATGTCGTCACTGGCGTTATTCGCTCAACCAAAGCAAATAAAGAATGGAACTTTAAGGGTGAAGTGTCCAGCTTGATTCCGTTGCGTAATCGTCGCCAAGACCCAAATGGCAATTGGTTGATGACTCGCATCAGCGAGGGAATGACTAAGTGGACCATCACTTCTGGTGAGCACGAAGGATCCGTGGGATACGGAATGAGTGAGTATCTCGATCAAATCATCGATGAACAGCCAGTGGGGCTGGCTGAATAAGTCGTGAATTAATCAAGTGAAGTGCGGAGCAAGAATCGCTCTGCCACTGAAGCATCTCCAATAACTTCCACTGCAAAAGATGGGATACGTCGCCACAGCAGGAGAAATAGATCTGTACTGGTTCCCCGCAACGCAACTGAGCCTTTGGCATGCTCACGTGTCACCAACAAGTTGGTGCCTTCACTAGGCACCGCAAGCCATTCGCCTTCAACGTCTGTGCAATGAAGATGCACTGATCCGCCAACAACTGGCTGACCCTCACGCTGATGAGGGAGCATGACGTACAAAAACTCATCTATCCCATCGCTTGCAAGTTCACTGTCAAGTGCTGGCGTCAGTCCTGCACCATTGCATACATCCCACATGTGCACTGCGGACTCATGTGCCATTCGACGAATAATCCAGTCCACATTTTGAGTGCCTGTCCATGTCCAGCAAGGCATGGAAGGGTCTGAAGTTTCTAATGTTCGAAGCGCAGATGCAACACCAGTGTGGTACCACTCAACAAGATCAGTATCTGTTGGACGATCAATCCATTTGAGTTCAGAGGTATCGAGTGCCCGCTTTACGATGACTTGCTCCCAAAACACCAATACTTCCCCCATATGCCACATGAGGTCTGCCATTGACCAACCAGGGCAGGCAGGGATAGGGCGATCAAGAGAAGTAACAGCGACATCGCCAAGCACTGTCACGTGCTGGGCGATATGAGCCAAATAATCAGAACGAGAGATCACAATGATGCGGTTGCGTCTGCCAATTCTTGCCACTGCTTCATTGGCAATGTTCCAATGGAATCGGTGAGCACTTGGACACACACATGGTTAGCGCCTGCATCAAGATGGGCCTTAATACGACTCACGATGGCATCGGTTGACCCCCAAGCCACAATTGCATCT
>JALRGJ010000126.1:0-3783 GCA_023253435.1 Ilumatobacteraceae bacterium
AGCTTCTGCCGCAGCGGTTCTTTTGGCAGCCGGCACCAAGGGCAAGCGCTTGGCTCTTCCACATAGTCGCGTGTTATTGCACCAGCCATACGGCCAGGTGGGCTATGGCCAGGTCACAGACCTTGAGATTGCGGCCAAGGAAATCCTGCGTATGAGAGACCTCCTCGAGGAGATTTTGGCCAGCCACACCGGCCAAAGCATTGAAAAGATCCACATTGATACCGACCGAGACTTCGTATTAGAAGCAAATGAGGCTCTCGAGTATGGCATTATCGATGATGTGATTACTTCACGTGAGCTTGCGGACCGCTCCGGTCCAATTCGCTGACGCACATCTCGAGGGAGGGCCCACGTGGCCAAATTTGTCGACACAGGTGAGATTCTCAAGTGCTCCTTTTGTGGCAAGTCCCAAAAGCAGGTCAAAAAACTCATCGCCGGCCCTGGCGTGTACATCTGCGACGAGTGCATTGAACTGTGTAACGACATCATTGAAGAAGAAGTGGGTGATCGTTCCGAAGTCCGCTTTGATTCTCTACCCACTCCAATTGAGACCCGTGAATTTCTCGATGAGTATGTCGTTGGCCAGGAGCGCGCGAAAAAAGTTCTGTCTGTAGCTGTCTTCCATCACTACCGTCGTCTTCAGTATCTGCAACAACACACTGGCATTCGCCGCGAAGATGTGGAATTGCAAAAGAGCAACATTTTGTTACTCGGACCAACTGGCTGTGGGAAAACTCACCTAGCCCAAACATTGGCACGTATGTTGAACGTTCCTTTTGCAGTGGCTGATGCAACGGCCCTTACTGAAGCTGGCTATGTAGGCGAAGACGTTGAAAATATTTTGTTGAAGTTGCTGCAGGCGGCTGATTTCGATGTGAAGAAAGCCGAGCAAGGCATTGTGTATATCGACGAGATTGACAAAGTCGCTCGCAAAGCTGAAAACCCCAGCATCACCCGAGATGTCTCTGGAGAAGGTGTTCAACAAGCATTGCTAAAGATTCTTGAAGGAACCGTTGCATCTGTTCCGCCTCAAGGTGGACGTAAGCATCCTCACCAAGAATTCATTCAGATAGATACCACCAATGTTTTGTTTATTTGTGGTGGCGCTTTCGCCGGCTTAGAGCAAATCATTGAACAGCGCATTGGGCATAAGGGAATGGGCTTTCACGCCACTGTGACATCCAAAGCCGACAAAGACCCAGGTGAATTATTTGCTCAAGTGCTACCTGAGGATCTCTTGAAATTCGGCATGATTCCAGAATTCATTGGTCGTTTGCCCATGGTGGGCGCGGTGAATGCGCTCGATAAAGAAGCATTGGTGCAAATTCTGACTGAGCCTAAGAATGCTCTGATTAAGCAATACAACAAGATCTTTGAATTCGATGATGTAGAGCTGGAGATCACACCAGAAGCATTAGAAGCAATTGCAGACCTAGCACTTGCGCGAGGAACTGGCGCTAGAGGTTTACGCGCAATTTTGGAAGAGACATTGCTTGATGTCATGTATGAAATTCCTGGTCGCACAGATGTTGCCAAAATTGTCATCGATGAAGATTGCGTTGGGAAAAAGGCAACTCCTGAGATTGTTCTCAAGAGCTCACCACGCGCACCTCGCCAGCGCCGCGCCGCCTCTTAAATAAACGTGAAGTATTCAGAAGCCCTTTCATATCTAGACAGCCACGCCTCATATGAAAAGACGGGCCGTGTTACAGATCCGTCAACAGCAAATATTGAATCTTTGTTGTCTGTACTTGGAGATCCGCAGCGTGATTACAGAGTCATTCATGTCACTGGTACCAATGGCAAGGGTTCTACGTCTCAAATAATGACGCGACTGCTGATGGCTCATGGTTTGAAAGTGGGTACATACTCAAGTCCGCACTTAGAACATGTCACTGAGAGAATTCAGAT
Organism: Ilumatobacteraceae bacterium; assembly: GCA_023253435.1. GTDB lineage: Bacteria > Actinomycetota > Acidimicrobiia > Acidimicrobiales > Ilumatobacteraceae > UBA2093. Next base: position 1,912 of record JALRGJ010000126.1, read on the forward strand.
AGATGCTGAGCCCGTGAGTGAAGAAGATTTCGGTCTTGCAGTTGGCGCCATCTCGCAAGCGGAAACTGTCAGTGGCGTCAGGCCGTCGTACTTTGAGATCGTGACCGCAGCCGCTTTTCGTTGGTTTTCCGACTCAGCAGTCGATGTTGCAGTCATTGAAGTAGGCATGTTGGGGCGATGGGATGCCACGAACATTGTTCAGCCAGATGTCTCGGTGATTACCAACATTGCTCTCGACCACACAGAGTTTGCTGGCCCCACTCTTGAACACATCGCCACTGAAAAGGCCGGAATCATGAAAGAGGGAAGTGTTGCCGTCATAGGCGATGCCAACGAAAGTCTGCATCCGATTTTTCAGAGAGAGCCTCATGATGCTCTTCTGCTCCGTGGACATGATTTTGAAGTCATGGACAATCATTTAGCGCTGGGTGGAAGGTCTATACACATCAAAACACCACGTGCTGAATATGTCGATGTATTTGTTCCTCTCCACGGCTGGCACCAGGGGGACAACACTGCTGTGGCAATAGTTGCCACTGAAGCATTTTTTGACAAAGCACTTTCAACAGACATTGTCAACGAAGGTTTGTCTGAGGTGTTAATGCCTGGTCGATTTGAAGTGTTAGGCCATCAGCCACTTGTCATTGTTGATGGCGCACATAATCCTGCTGGTGCAGATGTATGCGCAAGTGTCTTTTTTGAAGATTTTGATCCCCATGGTCAACGCATTCTTGTTGTTGGAGCTCTTGGGGGAAGAGATATTTCTGAAACTCTTTCTGCTTTGCGAGCAGATGAATTTGAACGTGTAATTTGCTGCACTGCACCATCCCCAAGAGCACGATCTGCAAAAGAGATTGCAGAAGTAGCCACTGAGATGGGATGTCATAACGTTGACATTGCAGATTCTGTTGAGCGAGCCTGTGATCTTGCTCTTGCCGATGCAACAAGTGATGATGCGATTCTGATCACGGGTTCGTTGTATGTGGCAGGTGCGGCTCGTGCTCACCTGCGAAAAGTCCTTCCCTAAAGTCCAAGCACGGCAAGGGGTGGAGAGATTTTTCGGGGCATTAGAGGGCTTTCGCCCGTAGCCTGAAGGGCATGTCTACACGCACACTTGTCCTTCTGAAGCCAGACGCCGTAGAACGCGGTCTTGTTGGCGACATCCTTGCCCGATTCGAGACCAAAGGCCTTCGGTTTGCCGCAATGGAGCTACGCACTCTTGACGCCGACATTTTGGCTCGCCACTACGAGGAGCATGTAGGTAAAGGTTTTTATCCAGAATTGGTGCAATTTATGGGCAGAGGGCCAGTAGTTGCCTTGGCTGTAGAAGGTCCAGAAGATACGTGGGAAATCGTGCGCAACATGATGGGCGCTACTAATCCTCGCTCAGCTGCTCCTGGCACCATCCGTGGTGATTACGGAACACTCTTTACCGAGAACCTTGTACACGGAAGCGACTCAGCCGAGTCAGCAGCACGTGAACTTGGCATCTTTTTCCCAGGTCTGTAAGGCCACAGTTATTACCATCTCTGAGTGAGTGACGGAACGGTCACCCAGGAGTTTTTATGAGCCGCAACAATCCTTTGGCCATTGGTCGCGATATCGCAATAGACCTTGGTACTGCAAACACGCTCGTGTACGTGCGTGGTCAAGGTGTGGTGCTCAACGAGCCCTCGGTAGTTGCCATTGATATGCGTGATGGTCGACCAGTTGCAGTGGGGTGGGAAGCTAAGAGAATGCTTGGCCGAACACCAAAGCATATTGAAGCAATTCGCCCACTAAAAGATGGTGTCATCGCAGACTTCGATGTGTGCGAGAAAATGTTGCGCTACTTCATCCAACGCATCACCACGAGTCGTTGGAGCAAACCAC
>JALRGJ010000126.1:3793-4043 GCA_023253435.1 Ilumatobacteraceae bacterium
CCCTCTGGAATTACCGGAGTGGAACAGCGTGCAGTGCAAGACGCAGCTGAGTACGCGGGTGCACGTAGGCCAGTTCACATCATTGAAGAACCAATGGCTGCAGCAATTGGTGCAGATCTTCCCGTCCATGAGCCAAGTGGAAACATGATTGTTGATATTGGCGGTGGCACTACGGAAGTTGCCGTTATTTCTCTTGGCGGAATTGTTGTTGCACAAAGCGTGCGAGTAGCTGGTGATGAATTAGACGAGG
>JALRGJ010000127.1 GCA_023253435.1 Ilumatobacteraceae bacterium
CAACGTGATGCAATTGTGGCTAGGGAGTCATCTAACTGATCCGCCAACATAATGAAGAACACGCCCGGTGGAGGTTCTTCCAATGTTTTGAGCAGACGAACTGCTGCAGCAGGTTGCATGAGATTTACCTCGTGCATCACAATCACTTTACGAGAACTCTCTGACGGTGTGATGGAAGCAATCTTGATGACATCTTCAGACTGATCCTTGATAATGGATGCACCTTCACGACGTACCTCGTGAATGTCTGGATGTACTCCACGCATAGCCATGTCATTTGTGCGTTCAGATAGATCATTACTTCCAGAGAGAAGAAGTGCGGCAAATGCTCGAGCAGCTTCTTCTTTTCCGCATCCCTCAGGCCCAATAAAAAGGTATGCGTGAACTGGATTGAGTACAGCGTGTTGCAGTTGATCAAGTGCTCGGGACTGACCCAAGATTGAATCCCATACAGATGCCATGTAGGCAGGCTAGTCAGAGTCTGGCAAGTACGGCAGTACGGATGGCAGTCTCAACATCGTCTTTTGGCTGAGTGCCATCAATGGTGATCCATCGTTCTGGGTCTGCAGAACGAAGTTGAGTGAATCCTTCAGCAATGCGAGCGAAGAAATCAGCACCCTCTCGTTCAAATCTGTCTAGGTCTCTTTTTGCAAGACGTTCGTTAAGAATTTCAGTGGGCACATCAATGTAAATAACGATGTCTGGCAGAACTCCATGAAGCGCCCAAGTGGAAATGGACAGCAAATCAGAGGTACCGAGGTTGCGCCCATAACCCTGATAAGCAAGCGTTGAATAAATAGAACGATCACTCACCACATGTTGGCCTCTATCTAATGCTGGCTGAATGACTTCTGCCATGTGCTGCGCCCTATCCGCGGCCATTAAGAGAGCTTCTGTGCGTGGAGCCAAATCTGCGTTCTCTGGATCAGCCAGAATTTCTCGTAGAAGCGCACCAATTCGCGTTCCACCCGGCTCACGAGTAATCACGGCATTGAGATGTTCACCCAAACGTTTGGCATGCGTACTCTTGCCACAGCCTTCTAAGCCTTCAAATACGATGTAGCGCGCTGAGCTCACAGCTCGTCCGAAGAATCTGACTCAGTTGGCTTCTTTGCCGCAGCTTTCTTAGCCGTTGCTTTCTTTGCTGCAGTCTTTTTTGCAGGTGACTTCTTTGCGGGTGCTTTACGAGCGCCGGCTTTTTTCTTTTTGGGCCCACCGTTGGCTTCAATGTATTCACGCCGCAATTGCAGAAGTTCGTATGCCCGTTCATTTGTCATGGATTCCATACGGTCACCACGTGTCAGTCCTGCATTTGTTTCACCATCGGTGACATAGTCACCAAAGCGACCTTCTTTTCCAACGACTGGTTTCCCACTTGCAGGGTCTTCCCCAAATTCACGTAACGGTGGTTTTGCTGCTGCTCTGCCACGGCCATATACACGTGGAGTTGCAAGTAGAGCCAGCGCCTCTTCCAAAGTAATGGTGAGAAGTTGCTCTTCGGTTTGCAGTGAACGACTTTCTTTGTTCCAGTTGATGTAAGGACCAAAGCGACCATTCTGTGCTGTGATCGCAACACCGTCTTCTGGGTGAACTCCAACCGTGCGAGGCAAAGACAAAAGATCCGAACAATCCTTCATTGTCATGCGGTCCACGTTCATGGTTTTGAAGAGAGACACCATTTTTGGCTTTTCCATGCCAGGTGGAGGCTCTTCCATCGTTCCCATCTGAACATATGCGCCGTATCTACCTGTCTTTACAAAAACGGGAAGTCCGTCAATCTCTCCAATGGGCACGTCACCTTTTGGAGCATTGAGGAGTGCAACAGCAGTATCCAGAGTGAGTTCATCAGGCGTCATGGAATCTGGAACGCTTGCCGTTACTTCACCCGATCGCACATATGGTCCGTATAAACCGGGCTTAACGATGACCACATCTTTGGTATCTGGGTGATCACCCAACACAAAAGTGTTTGCTGCTGCGGCATCGATGGAGTCCAATTTGGCTGCAACTATGCCGTGCAAGCCTTCCTCTTTTTCATCACCAAAATAGAAGTGGTGCAGCCATTGAACACGTTGCTTATCGCCAAGCGCGATGGCGTCTAGATCTGCGTCTACTTGGGCTGTGAAGTCGTAGTCCACAAGTTTTGTGAAGTTAGTTTCAAGGAGTCGGATAACAGAAAAGGCTGTCCATGTAGGAACAAGTGATGTCCCTTTTTTCCAGAGGTAGTGGCCTCTGTCCACCATGGTGGAAATAATTGATGCCCAAGTGGATGGACGACCAATACCTTTTGCTTCTAGTTCTTTGACTAGTGATGCTTCTGTATAACGAGGTGGTGGGGAGGTGCTGTGTGAGGTGGAGACAAACTCTCGAATAGAAACAGGCTGACCATTTTCTAAAGGTGGAAGAAGGAGTGCCTTTTCTTCGTCTGTTTCACTCTCACCTTCATCTTTTGACTCTTCGTATGCCTGGCGATAACCCGGGAAAGAAATGGTTGTACCACTTGCGGAGAATTCACAGTCTGTGCGCTCTGCATCTGTTGCTGTTGCACCTAGTCGAACACTGACGGTGGTGCCGGTTGTGTCTGTCATTTGCGATGCAAGTGTGCGCTGCCAGATGAGTTTGTACACGCTTAAGTCTTGACCACGAAGTTCACTGGCAAGTTGATCAGGAGATCTCAGTGGTAGAGCAGGACGAATTGCCTCGTGAGCTTCCTGGGCATTTTTTACCTTGTTGGCATGTGTGCGTGGCGATGCTGGAACAAAATCGGCACCAAAATCCTTTTGAATAAAACTACGCACTTCTTCAATTGCCTCAGAAGACAAAGTGACGGAGTCTGTACGCATATAAGTAATAAATCCACGTTCATATAAACCTTGAGCAATACTCATCACTTGACGGCTGGAGAGACGCAATTTGCGTCCGGCTTCTTGTTGCAACGTACTGGTGGTAAACGGAGGTTTTGGTGATGAGCGATACGGCTTTGTCTCTACGTTGCGAACAACAAGGTCTACACCTTGTAATCCGTTGACAAGGTCTGAGGCGCGGCTTTCGCTGAGAACTAGTACATCCGAATTTGCTGCACCCAGTTCTGAGAAATCTTTACCAGTAGCAAGACGTGTTCCATTGAGAGAGATGAGTTTTGCAACAAATGCCGGATCTGTTGATGTGTTTGCTTCTAGAGAGAAATAGTCAGCTGAGCGGAATGCAATGCGTGCTTGTTCACGTTCAACAACAAGACGTAAGGCGGGGCTTTGTACGCGTCCGGCTGATAGTCCTCGGTTTACACGTCGCCACAAAACGGGGGAGACTTCGTATCCATATAAACGGTCAAGAATGCGACGAGTGTCTGCAGCATCGACCAGTCCTTGGTTGATATCGCGGGGATTCTCTACTGCTTCACGAATTGCTTTGGCGTTGATCTCGTGGAACACCATTCGGTACACAGGTACTTTTGGTTTGAGTTGCTCAAGAAGATGCCATGCAATTGCTTCCCCTTCTCTGTCTTCGTCCGTTGCGAGATAGAGGGCCGAAACCTTCTTGAGATCATCTTTCAGTTCTTTAAGAACAGTCTTTCCGCGCTCGGTCAATTGGTAGTCGGGCTTGAAGTCGTTCTCTACGTCTACGGCAAGACCCTTGCTGGGGAGGTCTGTGATGTGGCCAACAGAGGCCTTCACAATGAACTCAGAACCGAGATATTGGGAGATGGTTTTGGCCTTCGCCGGTGACTCCACAATGACGAGTGAACGTGAGCCGGGGGACCCTGCGAGGGCTGTTGTTTGAGACATAACCTTTTTAGGGCTAGGTGATTTTGTACTGCCTTGTCAAGGCAATCCGCTAAAACCCTTATGGAATCAATGAATCGGGTGGGTGGGCTCGTGGTGCTTCCCCTCCACATCAATCGTGGGGAGGAGCTTGTCCAGCCATTTTGGAATCCACCAGTTTCGGTCTCCGAGGAGCTCCATGGTGGCGGGCACGAGCAACATTCGAACAATGGTGGCATCAAT
>JALRGJ010000128.1 GCA_023253435.1 Ilumatobacteraceae bacterium
CAAAGTGACCGTGAAGCGCGCCATGGTGGTTCCTGGTAGCCACGCAGTGCGTAATCAGGCAATTGCAGAAGGCCTTGACAAGATCCTGATTGACGCAGGAGTTGACTTCCGTGAGCCAGGTTGCTCTATGTGTTTGGCAATGAACCCAGACAAGTTGGCGCCAGGTGAGCGAGCAGCAAGCACAAGTAACAGAAACTTTGAAGGACGCCAAGGACGCGGCGGAAGAACCCACCTCGTCTCCCCTGCTGTTGCAGCTGCGACTGCAGTTGCTGGCCACTTCGCAAGCCCAGGAGACCTCAAATGAAAGCTTTCACCGTTGTTACAGGAACTGCAGTTCCCCTAAAGCGCAGCGATGTTGACACTGATCAAATCATTCCTGCCGATTGGCTCAAGCGTGTAGAGCGCACAGGATTTGAAGCAGGTCTTTTCAGCACATGGCGCGATGATCGCAATTTTGTGCTGAACGATGAGCGATTTGCAGGTGCAAGCATTCTTGTGGCTGGCCCCAGCTTTGGTGTTGGTTCATCTCGTGAACACGCAGTGTGGGCGATTCAGCAGTATGGGTTTGATGCAGTAATTGCACCAAGCTTCTCAGACATCTTCCGCAACAACTGCACAAAAAACGGTTTAGCTCCAGTTGTCTTGCCACAAGCCTCTGTTGAGAAATTGTGGGAACTCATTGAGGCAGATCCAAAAGTGGAGATCACTGTTGATATGCAGCGCCTCACCGTGGAAGTACCTTCTGCTGGTTTTGTGGAGTCATTCCCCATGGATCCACCAACACAACATCGTTTCCTGAACGGACTAGACGACATTGGCATCACGCTTACTCATGCAGGAGCCATTGATGACTATGAAAAGACTCGTCCTAGTTGGCTAAAGGCGTAATTTCTACAGCGCCCTAAGACAAATTACAAACGATCCGACAGGCCGGTGGCTCGACGCACAGGCGTTGACACCGCTTCTCTGAGAACCTTCTCTGTGGCAACAACAGTGAGTTGTGTCTTTGGGCGAGTAATACCCGTATACAGCAACTCACGTGTGATGATGCGAGAGCCACTCTCTGGCAACACAACAATCACGTGGTCATACTCCGAGCCCTGACTCTTGTGAATAGTGAGAGCATGCACAGTGTCTACGTCTGCCAGACGTGCGAGAGACACAGCTACCGGAGCTTCTGCATCTCCAAACTGGGCAACCAATGTTCCGTTCTCGTTACACACAACGCCTACATCGCCGTTTGCAAGATTTAGTGAAGCATCATTGCGCGTGATCATGATGGGACGCCCGGCATACCAACGTTTTGTTGCGTCTTGTCCTAGCGATGACTCCACCATGGCATTCCAGTCGTAAATGCCTAGTGTTCCCTCGCGTTGTGCACTTAACACTTGCAATGCTCCGGTAAGACGAAGAGCATGTGCAACATCTCCCTCTTGTGCAGCATCTCTCACCTTCTTGGCGTGATCTGTGACCGTATTAATGAGATTCTTCAGCTCTGTTGGTTGAGCGACAGGGTCAATCCACTCAATGACTGCGTCCCCCGATGTCAAAATATTGATGACATCCCCCGCCTTGCCCTTGTTCACTGCAGCAGATAGTTGGGCGATGGGCGAATCGTTTCCGAAACGATGGTTATCGGTGAGTTCTTTACTGCGTGGCCACAACCACGAGTTCTTGTCTGTAGCAACAGTTGCGATATCTGCAAGAACAGAACCTGCCTCAACACTGGCTAACTGATTTGGGTCACCCACTAACCACAATTCAGCTGATGGAGCCATTGCCTCCATCAATTTGTTCATCATGGACAGCGACATCATTGACACTTCGTCAATAATCACAAGTTCATACGGCAAAGGTTCGTGACTGCCATAAGTGAATTTAGGAAATGTATGTGGCGAGAAGCCCAGCAGGCGATGCACCGTGGTAGATGGTGCGTTCTGCAACGCAGTGAGCAATGCGTTGCTCGCCCCTTTTTCGCGCAACTGTTTGTCTAGAACTGCTCGCAAATGGCGAGAGGCTTTCCCCGTTGGAGCACAGAGAGCAAGTGACCGAATGTCGGAATCAGGAATTGCACGGAGTCGCTCTGCCACCGTAAATGTTTTGCCGGTTCCAGGACCACCCAAAATGATGGAAACGTGCTCCCCGTTATTCCTTTTTAAATAACTGGCGATGTTTTCTTCTTCTTGGTACACGCGCGATATGTACACACGATTGTTCTCAAAAATAAATGGTGGTCGAGGATTGCTTTCTAGACCTGCAGCACTTCCAAATACTTCACTATTTTCAGAGATTGCTGCCACCCATGATTGCTCTTCCCTTGGCCACAGCGGCACTTCAGCATTGTGAGGCAGCCAACTAGTGATGTTGTCTATAGACAAACATGCATGACCATCACGGTATGCACGAAGGGTTAAAGCAATCACTACTTGCGCAAGTTCTGACACCTCAGAGGTGGCCATTGCTGCAATTTGCTGAGCTGTTTCAACATCGATTACTTCAATGATGTCTGCAGAGACACTGTGGGAAAGGAGTGATTCGGTCATGAGTTCACTCCCCCTAACAACTGCGACAACTTCGCCCATAGGCCAGATGGCGCTGTCCATGTGAGAACACCTGTGGTGTTGCCGTTCTCATCTACCGGAGTCTCAGATCCCACCATGCCTCTTATAAACATGTACGCAAAACCTGCAATTGCCGCATCGGCATCTAACTGTGGTGCTCTCCACCGCAAGTATCGATACACGGCAGCACCGTAAATAAGAGCTTGCAATGGGTAGTGATGATGCTGCATCTCCTCCATCATTCGCTCACGCGAATATGCGCTAATGACGGTTTCATCACCGGCCCTATCAAGTCGGTTGCTCTTGTAGTCACTTATGAAGAAACGTGGCGAGCCAGGTGTGTCTTCCACGCGCAACAAGGCATCGATAGACCCATTAATGAGGCCAGCAAGTGGAATACGGAATGAAGAATCTGCGAGAACTTTTGCGTATGGAGACAACAGATCTGCCTCTGGCAACTCTTGCAACAACAACTCGCCAATTTGGTTCACAGTGAGACCCTGGGAAAATTGAGCAAGTGCCATCTCAAAAGACATTTCAGCAACACGGTTATGGGGCCCAAGAGTTGTCAATGTGTGAGCGCCTAGTTCACCACCAAGAGCAGTGCCATGCGTTAGCACTACGGCATGAACAATGTTTGCGCCGTGTTCCTCCCACATTTTTCCGAGCACAAAGCGCTTCACTACTTCTTGTACATGATCATGAAGTGACTCATGGGCGGGATTCACATTCTCATAGATGGAGTGCAACATCTTTCCTATATGTGCACCGCCGGGGATGCGTGCCATTGGCATTGCATCCACGCCTAGAGGCGTTTTGTTATCGGCGTAGCCAACAGCCCTATACACATGACCGCCGCTCTCGTCGGCTCCCCCGCGAGTATCGATGCGTGATGATGCAACAGCTCCGTTCTTGTGAATCTCGGTAATGCCCGTGAAAGAAGTTCGCCGATAGGTCTGAATCACTGGAGATGGAAGGTCTGCTGTTGATTGTGCAGTCTCAGAAGATTCTTTGACACTCGGTAGTGGTTTGGTGATCTCAGGGAAATCTGCTGCGTCACGAATAGTGACATTGGGAGAACTGCCAGCCAACGCATCGGCATGAAAGCGGGAGTCGAGTACGGACTGGCCTTTGATGTTTGGCTTCATGATGCATACATGATGTTTTGCACGTGTAGCCGCTACATACAGCAAGCGAGCAGCCTCATCGGCTTGATCTCTCTTCACACACTGCGCAGCCAATGCCGAGACATTGGCCACTACATATCCGAGATCGAGAACACGGCCAAGCGAATCTTGTCCCTCTTCATGAGGAAGGCGAAATACAGGAACTTCTTTTTGGCGTTTTGATTCTTCTTGCCACGTATCCGCAACAACAACGAAGGGAAACTCCAAACCTTTTGACACGTGAATAGTCATGATCTGCACGGCAGATGAATCACT
>JALRGJ010000129.1 GCA_023253435.1 Ilumatobacteraceae bacterium
AACACTGTGTTCCATGCTGGTCATGAACGTTTTGCTCATGACCTGGCCAGCGCAGGGATAAGTGGAGCAATTGTTCCTGACCTGCCTCTTGAAGAATCGGGCGACTGGTGCGCTGCGGCTGATGGGGCAGGAATTGAAACGATCATGCTTGCCGCTCCCACCGCGCCAGATGAAAGATTGCCACGAGTTGCTGAGCGAGCCAGAGGGTTTGTGTATTCAGTGGGTCTTCTTGGTGTTACTGGTGAACGCACATCGCTTGCCAGCACCGCTACAGCGTTGGCCGCCCGAGTAAAGAAGGTGACATCCAAGCCAGTGCTCGTTGGAGTGGGCGTATCCAATGCAGATCAGGCCGTTGAGGCAAGCCATGTTTCTGATGGGGTCATTATGGGGGCCTCCGTAGTGCGCCGACTCATTGAGGACGGGGCAGATGCGGTGGGCGCGTATGTGTCAGAAGTGCGTCATGCTCTTGATGCTCAAAAGTGGTGACTGTGAGCATTTTTGGCGAGGGCAAATGCGAGCTGTGTGAAGCAGCAAAGATGTCTGAATGGTTCTATGAGGATCACGAGTGCTGGATTGCAGAGTGTGAGAGTTGTGGAGTTCCCATGGTTGTGTGGCGACAACATGATCCGTTTCCACCTGATGATGTCAAGATCCGTTTGCACGACAAATTAGGTGAGGTTGTTGGCGAGCATTTTGAGTTTGAGATGAGAATTGACGACAACATGCGAACTATCCCAGATCATTACCATGCTCATGCTCGTCCCAAGGGCGGGTTTTATGGCCATGGTCTTCGTCGTAAGAACTAATCTGTCAATATGTTGAAACAAGGTTCCCCTGTTCCAAAGATTGACCTGTTAGACCAGAACGGAAAGCCATTCTCTCTCTCACAACTTGGGAAGAAAAAAGTTCTCATCTATTTCTACCCAAAGGCTGATACGCCAGGGTGTACAGCACAGTCATGTGGGTTGCGAGATATTAAAGATCAAATTGGTCGGGCTGCAATCATTGGGATTAGTCCGGATAAGCCAGAAAAACAAAAGAAGTTTGACGATAAATATGATCTGGGCTTCCCGCTATTGGCTGACACAGAAAACAAGGTGGCAAAAGCCTTCAAGGTGTGGAAAAAGAAATCCATGTACGGCCGTGAATACATGGGTATAGAGCGATCCGCGTTCTTGGTACAAGATGGCGTAGTGCTTGAGGCGTGGTACAAAATTTCCCCAGCCGATACGCCCACCAAACTATTGAAGGCGCTTGGCAAGTGAGTGGGTTTCCGGCACCTATTGACGTTCTTCCACATAGAGCGCCGTTTCTTTTTATCGACAGTATTTCTGAATTGTCCGTTGGGATGTCAGCAGTAGGTCGATGGAAACTCAAGGGTGATGAATGGTTTTTTCCTGGTCACTTTCCGGGTAGGCCAACTTTGCCTGGAGTCCTTATGTGTGAAGCCATCGCACAATTGGGCGCCTATACCTTGCTTGCTGCTCCAGAGCATGCACATAAATTGCCGCTTTTTGGCGGCATTGATACTGCGCGATTCCGTAGGCAAGTAGTTCCTGGTGATGAACTGGAACTACAAGTGCAACTGGGTCGTATTAGTGCTCGCGCCGGAAAGGGTTCAGGAAAGGCGCTAGTGAATGGCGAATTAGCGTGCGAACTTGATTTGATGTTTGTTTTTGCAACACAGTGAGCGACCATCTGAATTCCTGGTTGTCTCAGTCTCCGCCGGAACGCGTGGAGTGTGGTGAGTATGTCATCAGAAAATATGTGTTCAGCGATGCGGCACAGTTGAGGGATCAAGTGCGCAAAAGCACGGAACACTTACGACCATGGATGCCGTGGATAGAAGCAGAGCCTCAAACTCTTGACGATAAAGAAGATCTCATTAGGGGATGGGATGAGGAGTGGGCTAACAGGACCGGATTCACAATGGGGATTTTCCTCAAGGGTGAACTTATTGGAGCAACGGGTTATCACGTGCGCGGTCCAGTGGGAGTTTTAGAAATCGGATACTGGCTAGGCGTTGACTATGTAGGTAATGGAATTGCAACAATGTGCGCCAGAGAACTCACGCACGTCGCCTTTGCACTAAACGAAGTCAACGTTGTAGAAATTCATCACGATGTTGCAAACCAAGCGTCTGGACGTATTCCGGAAAAATTGGGATATGTATGCGAAGAAACTTACGAACGCAAACCTGAGGCACCTGGTGAATCTGGAGTGGGTAATCGATGGGTGATGACTCGACAAAGCTGGGGCCACCGTTAACAACCACTCGGTGGGCACAACTGATGATGGTTGGTTTTATATATGAAGCGTTTACGAACGGGGTGCTAACACCACAGAACCATTGTGGCCACCGAAACCAAAATTGTTGGAGATGGATGGTCCAGGTTCCCAAGCGCGTGCAGATCCTGTGACGAGGTCAATAGTCATCTCAGGATCCACAACTGTGGTGCCGGCAGTGGGCGGAATCAGCTTCTTTTCAAATGAGAGAAGTACTTGTGCTGCTTCCAGTGCACCAGCCGCCCCCAGAGCGTGTCCTGTGACTCCTTTGCCACTTGTGACAGCAACTTTTCCAGCCCCAAACACTTCTGTCATTGCTTGAGCCTCTGCAGCGTCATTGAGTGGGGTAGAGGTTCCGTGCGCATTGACGAGTTTGATGTCAGAAGCTTGAATCCCCGAGTCTTCAATAGCAAGTTTCATACAGGCGATAGCACCGGTGCCCCCGGGTGCAGGCGCAGTGATGTGGTGGGCCTCGGCGTTGCTGGCCGAGCCAAGAATCTCACCCAAAATTGTGGCGCCTCTTGCTACGGCCAGGTCATAACGTTCAAGAACGAACACGGCTGCGCCTTCTCCCATGACAAAGCCGTCGCGAGAGGCATCAAACGGTTTGGAAGATCCCGTAGATGACAATGCGGTCATGTTTCCAAATCCTGCAAGTGAGGTTGGGGTGGCTGCAGCTTCTGAGCCCCCTGTTGCTACTGCATCACATCGTCCCCATGCAATCAGTCGGGCTGCGTATCCAATGGCATGCGTACCAGCTGCACAGGCTGTACATATGGTTTCATTAGGGCCTTGAAGTCCGTAACGCATGGAAATCGCCGCTCCTGAAGCATTGGCCATCATCATGGGTACAAGAAATGGCGATACTCGACGCTCGCCCTTTTCCACACGAACAATGACTTGTTCTTCAAGCGTGTGAAGGCCACCAATACCAGTTGCAAAGATTGTTCCAAAACGTGATGGATCTATGTTGAGTTCTCCGGCCTGCTCAAAGGCCTCTTTGGCTGCTGCGAGTGCAAACTGTTCCACTCGATCGGACCTGCGAGCATCTTTTGGGCTGTTGAAATAGGGAAGTGGATCCCAGTCTTGAATCTCTACAGAAGTGGTACCCGTAATTCCTGATCCAAGAAGACCATTCCAATATGCCTCTTTACCTATTCCGCATGGAGCAACAACCCCATACCCGGTAATGGCTACGCGATGACCTGCACCGTTCATAGATGGAGAGAATTACTGAATCTTGCTGGAGATGATGTCGAAGGCTTGGCCAACAGTTTTCACTTCGGCGAGTTCTTCTTCCGGCACAGTGATGTCGAACTCTTCTTCGAGTGCCATCACTAGCTCTACAACATCAAGTGAGTCGGCGTCGAGGTCTTCAGCGAATGTTGCCTCGCGTGTTACTTGTGATGCCTCAACAGACAGTGTCTCAACGGCGCACTTTACAAATCTTTCGAAATTGTCGCTCATGGGGTTTCTCCTTGTTTCTTCTAGTTTCGCACAGCGCACCTAATGTGCTGTGCATCTTGTTTGTGACTCTTAGTGACCCATGCCGAGGCCACCATCAACAGGAATAACTGCTCCCGTGATGTAAGCGGCGTCTGGTCCCGCCAAGAAAGCAACCACACCCGCAATTTCATCTGCTGTGGCCATGCGTGCAAGGGGTACAGCAGATGTGAGTTCTTTGAGTCGGTCTTCACCCAGTGCTGCTG
>JALRGJ010000130.1 GCA_023253435.1 Ilumatobacteraceae bacterium
GATCACGGGTTTTCACTTGTTGGTCAATGTGAAGATGGCCAAGCCGGTATTCATTTGGCCTAATGGTTTTGCGTTCTGTGAATTTGCAACCCGATACCATCAACTCCATGCCAACGCTTCGACTATTTGCCCAAGCCCGTGAGGCTGCAGGCACCGGAAGTGTGGAGTTCCCCGGAGACACCGTGGAGGACATATTGCAAGTGGCTGTCAATACATTTGGCGACAATTTCTCGGTGATCTTGGCTAATAGCAAGGTGTGGGTGAACGGAGAAGAGGTACCTCGTTCTTATCCCCTCACAGATAAAGATGAAGTAGCGGTGTTACCGCCCGTCTCTGGAGGCATGTGATGGCAGATGATCAGACTTCTTCTTTGGCAGATATCCGCGCGCAGAGAAATGCGATGCAGGCTGAAGAGGATGCCATTTCTTTTGTACGTCGACTAGCGCAAGGTCGGCTAGATCTTGTTCAAGACGAAGCTCGCAGGAGAAAAAGCGGACAAGAGGTGCCGGTGGGATCTCTTGCCGATCGACTAGCCGATGTTTTCGGACAACAACATGGTGGTGGCAGTGCTCGCCCTCCACGCGATACCAATATCCCAGCGGATCATCCTTTATTGCTTGAACTTGATCAACTGAGCGAGCACTATCAATTTGAATCAATGGAAACACTCGATGATTCAGCACTGTCAGATTTAGAGAGTGCCCTCGGAATGTTTGAAAAGAATTGTTCTCAAATGCGCCACGATCTATTTGAGAAGATCGATGCATTAACCGCAGAACTTGTGAAGCGCGTGCGTGAAGGTGGCGCTGGTGCAGTGGTGAAAGATAAATAATTGTGAGTGCGTCTAATCCACTTCACGATGTTGGTGAGTTCATTCGAGTACAGCGTGAGACTGCACAAAAAAGTATTCGTGATCTTGCTCGTGCAGCAGGGATGTCTAACCCATATCTCTCACAAATTGAACGAGGCATCAGACGCCCATCGGCCGAGATTCTTCAACAAATTGCTCGGGCTTTAGAGATCTCTGCAGAGACCTTGTACGTACGAGCAGGCATCCTCGATGGTGCAGCCCCTGAAATCAGTTCAGTAACAGAGGCCGTTAATGCTGATACCAAATTGACATCAGAGCAGAAAGCAAGCCTGTTATCTGTCTATAAATCCTTTGTGGGAACAGGGGAGTCACAAGCAGCTCCCCCAACAATCGGGAATTGATTACTCCCTAGATAGGTTGATGCTTGCATGCGTCGTGTAGCCATTCTCTCGCTTCACACCTCTCCATTGGCCCAGCCGGGCGTGGGAGACGGTGGCGGGATGAACGTGTATGTGCGTGAACTTGTTTCCGCTCTCGCACATGCAGGCATCGACTGCACCACGTATACACGCGCTTGGAAGCAAGATCTACCAAGAGAGATTCTTGTTGAGCCCAATCATAAAGTTGTCCATATTCCTGCCGGTTCTGTTGACATGCCTAAAGATCACATGATCGACATCGTTCCAGAATTCACCGATGGAGTGTTGGGCCACATCAGAGCCAATGGCGGAACAGACATTGTGCATGCAAATTATTGGCTCAGTGGAATAGCTGGTCACTCCATCAAGCATGAACTGGATATCCCGCTGGTGAGTACCTTTCACACTTTTGCTCGCGTGAAGGCACTGGGTGGAGATCCAGAATCTGATCTGCGAGAGCGCGCTGAGACAGAAGTGATCGGTTGCTCAGATGCCATTTGTGTGAGTTGTACTGAAGAAGAGCGTCAGTTCATTCAGTTGTACGGAACTCCACCGGGATCTATGGAAATTGTTGCGCCTGGTGTGGAGCATGCGTTCTTTGCCCCGGGCGATAAACGCGGTGCTCGCAAAGCTTTAGACCTGGGTGACGGACCAGTGTTGCTATTTGTTGGGCGAATTCAACCACTGAAGGGTGCTGCAGTTGCAGTGGAGTCATTGGCAGCACTGAATCGGAAAGATGCAACTTTGCTCATTGTGGGTGGGGCAAGTGGAGTCGATGGCGAAACTGAAATGGCACTTGTGCGCACTGCCATTGAAGAGAACAACTTGCATCAACAGGTTCGATTTGTAGAACCTCAGGCTCACCACATTCTTTCTACGTATTATCGAGCAGCAGATGTGGTGTTAGTACCGAGTCGAAGTGAGAGTTTTGGCCTGGTGGCTCTTGAAGCTGCAGCGTGTGGCACGCCAGTGATTGCCAACGCAGTTGGTGGGTTGCTCACAATTGTGGAACATGGGCGAACCGGATTTTTAGTGGCGGATCGCCGGCCAGATGTTTTTGCTAAGCACATTGCACAGATCTTGAATGATCCTGCACTTGCAGTTCAGATGTCGGTGAACGCTGCAGAGCGCGCCAAAAATTACACCTGGAGTTTTGCTGCGGCTCGGTTGCGACGTGCCTACGCAGACCTCACATCACGTGACCGCGTTGTGTGTAAGTAAGTAGAGATCCATGAGTCAGCTTTTTGGTGAGGATGCGCTGAGTTCTCTTGATCGTCAGATAACCCATTTTCTTCTTGGGTTAAAGGAGCGCAATGAAGTCATTGTGGCTGTAGACCGCGGTGAAGCCCATGAGCATCGTTGGTATGTGCGAATGCGCGGAGAAGAAAAAGAATTCACCACCGTGTGGATCACACTGAATCAGCGAACACTCAAATATGAAACCTACGTGATGCCTGCACCTGAAGAGAACGCAGAACTTCTCTACGAAAATTTGTTGAGACGAAACGAAAATTTAGTGGGATGCCACTTTTCTATTGGTGACGAAGACGCCGTCTTTCTTCGGGGCGAACTGATGAATTCCATGATCAGTGAAGAAGAAATTGATCGCGTAGTGGGCACGCTGTATAGCACTGTAGAGAAAGTCTTTCCCACAATTATCCGAATTGGGTTTGCCAGCCGGTTTGTTGAATAACCAGTTTCCCTGCGCACCCACCCCCGTACACATTGCGATACTGGGGGTGAGATGGTTGGGGAAGCCATCTTGCTCCTAGTCCATCGCCGTTAGTCTCGTTGTATGGATCTCTCTCAATCACTTGTCATCGTTGGTGGCGGCAATATGGGAACAGCTTTGGTAGGTGGACTTATTGACTCTGGCTTGAACCCATCAAACATCACAGTGGTGGAGATAGACCCTCAAAAACGCTCCACTCTTGAGTCGTCGTTTGGTATTCACACGAGTGATGTCATAGTGGGTGGTGACGGAGTTCTGATTGCAGTGAAGCCCGGTGATGCGGCTGCGGTCAGTGCCCAAGCGGGAGAACTTGGTGTGCGCAGAATTTTGTCGATTGCTGCAGGAATATCAGTGACAACTTTGCAAAATGCCGCTGGAGATTCCGCTCACGTTTTGCGAGCAATGCCAAATACTCCTGCACTTGTTCGTCAAGGTATCACTGCAATATGTGGGAGTGACTCGTGCACCGAAGATGATTATCTGTGGGCAGAAAATTTGCTCGCTGCAGTGGGAGTAGTTGTTCGTGTTCCTGAATCTCACATGGATGCGGTGACAGCTGTTGCGGGATCTGGGCCTGGGTATCTCTTTTTGATCGCAGAGGCCTTGCTTGATGCAGCGGTTGCAGAGGGGCTACCTCATGACACTGCAAATACTTTGGTACGGCAACTATTTCTGGGAGCGGGGGTTCTGTTGGAGAATTCACCAGAGTCGCCTGCATCGTTGCGGGAACGAGTGACATCTCCCAATGGCACAACCGCTGCAGGCCTTGCAGTTTTTGAAGATCATGGGCTTCGTGAAATCGTGCACAAAGCAGTGCAAGCAGCTGCACAACGGAGCAAGGAAATGGGTCGCGAGCAAAAATAAATGTGGCGATCGTTCGCCAAAAAAATGTGCTCACCATTTCTTGTTTTCTGAGACCGCTGTGTATTATTTGTGACACAGGTCACCAGCACTGGTTTCCAGTTCTGGGAGTCGCGCTCAGCACTGAGCAGCGCCGAAAGGGCCGGTGC
>JALRGJ010000013.1 GCA_023253435.1 Ilumatobacteraceae bacterium
CGACAAAAAGATTTTGCGTAATGATGCCGGAGCTACAGGGGCAATGCATGAACCACCAGCACATTTAGGTGGCGGTGGACTTGTCTCCACAATGTCTGACTATCTGAAGTTTGCAGAAATGTTGCGAGGTGGAGGTGAGTTGAATGGAGTTCGCATTTTGTCACCACGCACAGTGGAGATGATGGCTTCAAATCATTTGCCAAATAACGCTGATCTCACTGAATTCGGCAGACCCCTCTTTTCAGAAACAGCTTTTGACGGTGTGGGATTTGGTCTATCAATGAGTGTCACTCTCGACCCAGTGAAAGCAAAAGTTCCTGGCAGCCCTGGTGATTACGGATGGGGTGGTGCTGCGAGCACCAATTTCACTGTTGACCCACTAGAAGGCCTCACTTACACCATCATGACCCAACTGTTGCCCTCAAGCACATGGCCATTGCGACCACAACTCAAGCAGTTGGTATTCCAGGCGTTGGTCGATTAACCGCTTTTCGTACTTGTATAGATAACACTCCAAGTACGGCTAATCCGGTGGCAATAATCACTATTCCCTGAGCAACTTCATTATTGATGTTCTCAACAACCATTGAGATCACGCCAATCAATACACACAAGGCACCGGCGAAGAGATACACGGGCTCCAACTCAAGCGCACCTAATGCAAAGAGCAATCCACCAGTAATTGCTGGGAAGAAGAGCAACTTATTGTCAAACTCTTGAGCAAACGCTGTGGAACCAATAACCACAAACAAAGCTCCTGCTGCCCGTGACAGCATTGCCATTCCAATCTCGGCAGTCCCCAACCATAAGTGAAATGCAGCCGCTACTAGCACAAGCACGCCAAAAATATTGAAGGTGTCATTACGGAAGCCTTCGCTGAGAGAAGAAGCAACCCCCATCAGCCCTACCACCAGAAATACTGTTCCACAAAACATGGAGCGCATCACTCTGAATGCACCCCAGACCACAACCGCACCAAAGAGGATGGATGCAATCCACTCTCCTCTCATGTTGGCTTCATCTAGTGGAATTGCGGTTGCTAACGCCGCAGAAAGGACTGCTAACACCTCTAATACTTCCGCGAGTCGATGAAGTATGGCGCTTTTATTCCCTACAAAAAGAGAACCACTTGCAAACAAGATCGCCGCAAAATACAAAGCAGCGCAGACGGTCCATCGCGATGCATCTTCAAAAATGACGGCAATTAATCGCACTACGCCAGCCACAACAATGAGTGAACCTAAGTACATGACAAGTTCTCGAATAGTCACAGACCATCGCGGTGCATAACGAATTGATTCCGCTTGTTCTGCAGTCAATATTCCTCGTCCAATAAACGAGTCAATGACTTCATCTTGAGTCAAGCGTTCTTCTGTCAAACGATCTTCCATAAAGCAAGTCTGCCAGTAATTAAGGAGTACGTGAATACCAATTCACTACATCATTTACTGCTGCATCCAATAGTGGAGCAATGTACTGAGCAAAGGTAACCGTCATATGGTTGTCGTCTCTGTACACCAATATGTTTCCCACAACTGTGGGACAACCATTCTTGGTACAAAACCAATCACGAACCCACAACACAGATATTCCCTGTTTTTCAAAATCCACGAGAATTTCATTCATGTCGTCGCGATACGCCTCAGAGATGGATGGGGTACAAACAAACACCTTGGTGTAGTTGCGGCTTAAACATGCGGGAATCATTTGCCCCGGATACGGAGTGTCTTGCATCACGATGGGTCTGATACCGGCATCAGATATTTGTTTGACCGTTGCTGCCATCCCCTCACGCCAGTTCTTTTGCCAAATAGGAATTCGTGACTGAGCGTCTAACAGTCGGTCAAAGTGTGCAACAAACATCACTTTCACACCATCGGTGACCATTTGTTTCATCACGTTTCGTCGCCACTCACCACATTGGGTGTACACCTTGCCAAGAACTTTGTTGTACACAGGAACATCCGCTGGTGGGCAGCCCCTCTTTGTATAGACAACCAATTTCCAGTTGCGTTTTATGGCCACCTTTTCAAACGTTGGAAACCACTGGGCCATATGTGAATCACCATAAATGCCCACCACTGTTGTGGATTCAACATCTCCGAAGTAGCACGGCTTTGGGACTAAAGCACTGAAACTTAAATGGCATCCGTTCCCATAAATATCTGGCTCATCACTAAGTGCACTCTGCAATTTTGGCGTCAAGTTTGATGGCAGACCTGTTGCATCCATCGCTTGAACAATGGGATCAATTGCTTTGGTGAGTGGGGGCAATGTGGGTACCACAGGAATAGTTGACTGAACAATGTTGGGGTCAGCCACGGTGGTGTTTGTATTTAAGGTTGGCGCAGTAGCCACCCCTGCACCACTCATCTTGGGTGGGTTCTCTTTAGAGAGCACCGCAGCTCCACTCAGAAGCGATAACAAAGAAACTGAAAAAGCTGCAGCTCGAAGCCCACGAATTGTGATCATGTGTCGAACCGGATTCTCTATCAGTCGATACGAGAATTCAGACAATGCAAGTCCAATGACTGTGCAAGCAAGGCCTTCAGTGATAGTGAGTTCTTGTCCCTTATTTGCCTCAGCCAAAATCAGAATGGGCCAGTGCCACAAATATGCAGAATAAGAACGGGAGCCCAGCCATTGCAGTGGCGATAGGCGTAACAAAATATGTGGGGCCCACCTAGTGGAATCACCTCCACGCAGCAACAATGCGGTGGCCATGACAGGTAAAACTGCAAAAGGGCCAGGAAATTTTGTGAATTCATCAAAAACAAAGACACAGGCAACCACTGCACCCAAACCAGCCCATGCACATGTTGCCGCAAAATTTCTCATGAAGCGCGACGCCGCAATGGGCGCAACGGCTATCAGTGCTCCAATAGCTAATTCAAATGCGCGTGTGTGAGGAGAGAAAAATGCCCACGGTTGTGAGTTCTCCATCATCAGCATGCATGCAATAAAAGAACCAATTGAGATTATGAATGCGGTAACTGCAATTCGAATTCGAAGGGCTTTAGGAGATGCCGCTCCTACACCAATACACACAAGAGCAATCAGTGCGGGCCACACAACATAGAACTGCTCTTCAACAGCAAGGCTCCAATAGTGCTGAAGCGGTGACGGCGGTAGGGATGCTTGTAAATAGTCGGCCCCTCGATGCGCAAAAACAAAGTTGGAAGAAAATGTGGCTACGCCAATGACATCGTTGGCTAGAGATTCCAACCGCACAGACTCCAACCAAATACGTGAGCCAATCAGAGTGATGACCGCAACAAATGCAGAAACTGGCAGCAGCCGGCGGATACGTCGTGAATAAAAAGAAGCTAACGAGATCTTTCCCGTTGACAGCCGCTCTGACACCAATAGGGATGTGATGAGGAATCCGGAGATAACAAAGAAGACGTCGACACCTACATAACCTCCTGCCATTGAAGGAACGCCGGCGTGAAAAAGCAGAACGGCAAGAACTGCGATCGCTCGCATTCCTTCAATATCTGCGCGTCTTTTCATCCCTATGAGTATTGCCGCTTAGGCGTACCTAAGAGGCGCATGTCACCCATCAAATCTGATTTCACGGGAACTAAAAGCGGGCGTGCAATGTCTAGAAATAAGTAATGAATATTTTTCGACATCGCCTAGCAGCTGTGGCTCTCACTGTTTTCTCCCTCGTTGGGATACCAGTCGTTATGAGTTCTTGTGGCACCGATGCAACAAATGATTTCTATGGTTACTTGCCGCCCTCAGAAAAAAATGTGAGTTCAGTCTCCGTGCGTGAATCTGGAAAGTCGGAGCCATTTACCCTCAAGGCAGCCGCAGGAGAAATTTTGATTGTCTATTTCGGCTACACCAACTGCCCCGATATGTGTCCTACCACCATGGTCGCCGTACGCAATGCCAAACAAAAAATCGGAGACCTTGCTACTCGTGTTGATCTTGCAATGATCACTGTTGACCCTGAACGAGATACAGAAAATATCTTGCCTCGTTATCTCTCGTCATTTTCAAACAAATTTCACGCTTTGGTTCCGGATTCTGATGCACAGTTACGAAATGCAGAGTCTGCATTTCAAACAACGTCGTCTGTTACAAAAACAAACGGTGAAATCAAAGTCACCCACGGAGGCAGTGCATACGTGGTTGATGACACCGGAAAAGTTGTTGTGGAATTTCCATTCGGAATGGATGCCAAATCAATGGCTCATGATCTTCAGATTCTTCTCACTGAAAGGGAGACAAAACAATGAGAATGAAAACAAAGGCCCTGTTGGGCTCGCTATTAGTAATTGGCACCTTGGGCTTATCTGCCTGTGGTGACAATGCAAATAGCGACGCAGCAGACACCACGATGCCAGCAGCTTCAGCAGAACCTGTCACCATTACTGGCCAGTGGGCACGTACAAGCCCAATGGCTACCGATATGGGTGCTGCCTATATGACCATCAATGTTGCAGAAGATGACGAACTTGTTGGGGCACTGGTGGATAAGTCCATCGCGATGATGACAGAGGTACATGAAACTGTGACTGCAGAAGATGGCACTATGTCTATGCAGGAAGTTGAGTCTGTTGCAGTAAAAGCAGGGACCCCAACAGAACTGAAGCCCGGTGGATACCACATCATGTTGATGAAATTGGCAGAACCGCTTGAAACTGGATCTACAATTTCCATCACATTGAAGTTTGCAAATGCCGGCGACATTGTTGTTGACGTTCCAGTATCAGAGGATGCACCTGAGTAATTCCGAGACTCCAAGTACTCGCCCAACATTGGGAAAGGGAATGATCGCGGCGGTAATTGCTGCCGTGGTCATTCCCTTTGCATTGGTTGTTGCATTAATGACCAGACAATCACACGACACTTTTTCGTTCACTATCGCAAATGGCACCCGCGCTGCTCTCGATATGGGACAGGTGCCGGCTTCTCAATTACCCACTCAACTCAGTGTGAGAGTAGGCGACACTCTAGAAGTCACGAACAATGACGTGGTGACCCATACATACACATTTCTGGTTCTCAAACCTGGCGAGACCGGTAGGTACACCTTTAGGAATTCCGGCTCATTTACCGCCTCTTGCACGGTGGGCGAACACTCCTCTGTGACAATCAACGTGAAGGAATGACGTCGCTCTGCTGAGTGGCAGACTTTAAGAGATGAAGCATCATTCTGAGGCTCAATTTGACGCTGTTGTGAGAGACAACATGCCATCGCTGATGGCCTATGCCCGCAGTATCACCCGCAATCATTCAGTTGCTGAAGAGGCAGTTCAGGAAACATTCATTCGGGCGTGGAAATACTGGCCATCGTTTCGTCATGAATCTCCAGTTCTTTCATGGCTTATCACTATCTGTCGGCGAGTAGTTATTGACATAGCTCGTAATACCAAGCACACAGAACAACTTATGGACAATGTGGTTCATTATGACCATAACTTTTCGAACTTTGCGGTAGAAGAAATGGTGAAAGAACTACCTCTACCCCAGCGAGAAGTCATCGTGTTGTGCGCAATTCTGGGTTTTGACTATAAAACTGCGGCACAGACTCTTAACATTCCAGTTGGAACAGTGCGCTCTCGACTTGCACGTGCGAGAGAACAGTTAAGTTCACAACTTGCACAAGCGTTAGCCATATAGAGATGTCAACCATCACATGCGCCAAAGCCAAATCTCTCGTCTTGCAACAGATTGGCAACGCAAACGAAATAGCTGTTGCTCGTGCGCATCTTTTGGAATGCCCTCAATGCGCCTCAGACACAGCAGACGATATTGATCAGGTTTCACGCACCCTGAGTAACTTGAGAAACCCTGGTGGGGTTCGACGCGCAATGCTATTGATCGTTTCTGCTATCCAGATTGCTCTCGCACTTCCATGGATGTTTGGCGCAACATTGCTGTGGGGCCAACATTTAGACCCCGATGTTTCCCATCTCACAAGAGATGGAGCAATTGGTTTGATTCTTGGCGTTATCGGAATTGCCGTAGCTAGCAAGCCTCGCCTCGCCTATTTTGCCCTCACAATGTGTGGGTTGCTTGCCATCTTGCAAATTGCAGCATTTGTCTCAGATAGAGCCGAGGGCCACGTTCACTCCAATTTTGAGGTCATTCACCTACTTTCGGCTGTGGTCTCTGTCCTTGTTCTCTCCATGGTGCACCGCCCAGCCTCCGCCAAATAGTTCCCCCACGCTCTTCGTCTAGGGTTGTCCTACTTACCTATTCATCGGTAGCCCTAAGGAGCCACACATGACACGTACCACCCGCGTGCTTGCAGCACTTGCAGCACTTTCACTCACCGTCGCAGCTTGCGGCGGCAGCGACAACGACAGCACCTCTGAAGCACAGTCTGGTGACCTCACAACAGTTGAGGCCGGAAAACTCACCGTGTGCACCGATGCACCATATGAGCCATTTGAGTACCAAGACGAAGACGGCAACTGGACCGGATTCGATATGGACATCATGACCAAGATTGCTGAAGCAAATGATCTTGAACTGAATGTATCTGTTCAAACATTTGACGGAATCTTGTTGAAGCTTGCAGCTAAAGAATGTGACGTAGTTGCTTCTTCAGTCACCATCACTGCAGAGCGTGCCGAAAGCGTTGACTTCTCCGATGGATACTTCGATTCATATCAGTCACTCCTCGTTCGCAACGACGATGCCGCAACTCTGAACTCACTTGCATCACTTGATGGCAAGAAGGTTGGCGTTCAGGCAAGCACCACTGGAGAAGCCTTTGCAAAGGAAAACGCCACTGGCGCAAAGATTCAGTCATACGAAGACGCATCAGCAATGTTCCTTGCATTGGATTCAGGTGACATTGATGCAGTTCTTCAGGACTTCCCTATTAACGCATCACGTGCAGTGAAGCAGGGAACCTCAACCGTGTCTGCAAAGTTCACTGAAGGACAAGAGGCAGAGCAATACGGATTTGCAGTAGAGAAGGGCAACTCAGCACTTCTCACAGTGATCAACGACGCTCTCACCGATTTCCGCGCAGACGGTACCTACGAGACAATCTTCGCTAAGTACTTCGGTGCATCTAAGTAATCACTAAATAAAAAAACTCAGCCATGGCTATCAGCAAGCGCAAACGTGCTCAGTACACCCGATACGGCGTGTACGTGGTCACAAGCGTTGTGCTGATAGCCATGGTCTTTTTTGTTGACTGGAACAAACTGCAAGATGCAATGTTCCGATGGGAACTAGTAAAAGACCAGTTCCCAGGCATTCTGACAACAGCTGCTCGCAATACCCTGATCTTTACAATTCTCGGGTTTGCAGGTGGCTTGATACTTGGTTTGCTTCTCGCACTCATGCGCTTATCAAAAGCACGCGCATACCGATATTTTGCTGCCACCTACATTGAAGTTTTTCGTGGGATTCCCCTCGTGGTCACACTTCTCATTCTTGGTTTTGGTATTCCCATTGCCTTCAAGTGGAGTTGGCCAAACCCCTATCTACGAGGCGCAGTTCCTCTTGCCCTCGTTGCCGGCGCATATATGGCAGAAACAATCCGCGCCGGAATTGAGGCTGTTCCTAAGGGCCAAATGGAAGCCGCTCGTTCATTGGGCATGTCGTATTCACGAGCTATGGCAACCATCGTTATTCCTCAGGCACTACGCATCATTGTTCCTCCACTAACAAATGAACTAGTCCTTCTCATCAAAGACACATCGCTCATCTCCATTCTTGGAGTAACAGAGGGAACGATTGATCTCGCCAGATACGGAAGAAATGGTGTGTTTGATACCGCTAACTCAACACCACTTATCGTTGCTGGCCTTGTCTACATGATCATGACCATTCCGCTCACCCAGTTAGTTGCTTATATGGAGCGCAGAGCAAAGGCAGCAGGAAAATGAGTGACATAGTTGTCAGCATTCGCCAACTCAATAAGTCTTTTGGAGACAATCACGTATTGCGGGGCATCAACCTCGAAGTTCAGCGTGGAGAAGTGGTGTGCATTATTGGGCCATCCGGGTCAGGTAAAAGCACGCTCTTGCGATGTGTGAACTTGCTAGAAACACCTACAAGTGGTCAAGTTATTTTTCTGGGAGATGACCTCACAGACCACGATTGTGACATTGATAGTGCACGCACAAAAATTGGAATGGTATTTCAGTCCTTCAACCTCTTCCCACATATGACAGCATTAGAGAACATTTGTGTTGCACAACGCAAGGTATTGAAAAGAAGCGCAGAGGAATCTGAAGCCAAAGCTCGTGCTTTGCTCGCACGTGTTGGTCTCGGTGAAAAAGCAGATTCATATCCAGGTCAATTATCTGGTGGACAGCAACAACGAGTTGCCATTGCACGAGCACTTGCAATGGATCCAACGGTGATGCTCTTTGATGAGGCAACCAGTGCCCTAGATCCAGAACTTGTGGGCGATGTTTTGCGTGTCATGAAAAGCTTGGCCGAAGAAGGCATGACCATGTTGGTGGTCACTCACGAAATGGGTTTTGCCTCTAACGCCGCTACTCGGGTGGTTTTCATGGACGGTGGCGTCATTGTGGAAGAAGGTCCACCTTCTCAGGTGATTAGTGCCCCTCAAGAAGAGCGCACTCGAGCCTTTCTCTCAAGCGTTCTCAACCACTAAACACCCTGCGCCTAATCTCTTGTGAGTGAGTGACTTGCGAGACCGTATTGCTTCGCTCCTCGCTCTTGCCCGGCACCCCAATACTCCCCAACCAGAGGCAGAAACTGCTCTTGCCATGGCGTCAAAGCTCATGCAAAAGCACGGACTCACCGATTCAGATATCTCTTCAGCGCGAGACTCCTCCCATGAAGCAGAAATATCTGTGCATCATGAACGAATCAGCGGAAAGTACAGAGTCCGGCGCACTCAAATCTTGCAAACAATTGCCAGGCTTCATTCCTGTGCAAATTATCGAGACCTCGATGACAACAATGAATGCATCGTTGTTCTATATGGTCGCGAAGCAGACATATTTGCCACGCGCACACTTTTTGCTGCTGTAGATGCGCTCGCAGCGCGAGTCATTCCTAAAGGTGATCGAGCGTGGAGAGTTGCTTGGCTCAAAGGTTTTCAACGTGGTATTGAAGATGCTCTTGCCACATCAAAAAAGGAATTCATATCAGAAACACCAGGAGCCGATCTTGTTCTTGCAGACAGATTCGCTCGAGCAGATCACGAGATGAGAACACATGGCCCCGCACTCACAGGTGGCTATACCTACGTTGATACATCGTCTGGCGCTTACACCAGCGGCAGAAACACCGGGAGAAGTTTCAACACTGGTAGCCGATCATTCACCAGCGGTATACGTGGTGAATTGTCATGAGCAACATTTCAGATTTTGTACAGATTGCCCAACAACGAGCTCATGTGTACAAAAAGTGCTCACCTGAACAAGCACTCGTGTATGTCTGTGAAGACCTCACAGATGAAAACATTGGTTCATTGTCTCTGAATTCACTCAGCGCTTCCCAATGGATAGAAAAAGTCTGTGAGCAAGAAGACATCGATACTCCAGAGGTTCATGTGTTACCTGGCCGCACCCATATTCGAGGCTCTTCTCTCCTAGAGAACAATTCAATTTGCTTATACGGCAATACAGCTCACGCATCAACACTCATCCATGAAATTGCTCATCTCATGTCCGATGGTCACTCACATGGAATCTTGTTCCGAGACGAGATGGTGCGGCTATCCAGAGCTCACATCTCCATTGATTACGCAGCAATGCTTCATGCCTTATACATGGGCTGCCAACTTCAAGTATCTCCGTGGGAAGCAAGCGCCATTCGTCGTTGACACCACATCGGTTCACGGTCAGACTTCTCTTATGAATATGTCTGAAAACCTGTATGAGGTTTTGTCCACGACTCGATCCATTAGAAGATTCACAACTCAAGAAATTGACGAGGCCACTCTTCACAGAGTCCTCCAAGCGGCAATCTGGGCTCCGAGTGGTGGGAATCGTCAACCGTGGCGCATTGTGGCGGTGAAAGACACACGGATTAAAAAGCAACTTGGTGATATCTACTCCACAGAGTGGGACAAGTACGTAGAGATGAATATGCAGAAGTTGTCAGAGGCCTCCGAAGCCGTCAAAGAGGCAGCCACTAGAGGTTTTGCTACGGGAACACAATTGGCGCGGACTTTGGCCGATGTCCCAGTGGTTTGCATCTTTGTCCACAACCCAGCAGATGTGTTCACCACCGATGCACATCTGGGACGAACGCCTGTGGTGGGTGGTGCTTCTCTTTATCCGGCAGTGCAAAATCTTTTGATTGCAGCTCGATCAGAAGGGCTTGGTGGAGTTCTCACGACTTTGATTTCGGCGCGTGAACCCGAAGTTCGTGCAGTGCTGAACATTCCCGAGCCATGGGGAGTTCATGCAATGGTTCCCCTTGGCTATCCACAAGGTAAACATGGTTCACTTCGTCGCGCACCACTCAGTGAAATGGTGAAGTTTGATACATGGAGTTGAGTCACTGAGTATCCACCACTCACGACCTTGCACAAGCCACTCTTAATGGTTGTGCAAACCATTGTCGATGCTGTGAAGCGCTCATTAGCTGAGTGTCAAAACACCATTACATGGCGTCGCGTCACAATGCCTGGCTTGCAACTTGCATGGGTAGGAATGAATGCACCCAGCATCGAAACAGGTGGTCGCCCTTGGGTATGGGAAGTTGTGACTCCAGAACAATACGAATCATCACAACACCTACAAGATGACCCACTTGTTCTCTCCGTTGCGCACGACACTGTGATCACCGAAATCAACCACGTAGATCACACGGGACCAATCATGCGTATGCAAGTTCCTGTGCACACAACTCCACGTGAGATCACACTAAAAACAGGCCTGAGCGCCAGTAGCCCATGGTCTGTGCGTCTTGAAACTGGCTGGACAGTTCAAGCATTAGGGTCAGCTGCCCAATGCTGGATAGATAATGAGGTGCCTGGTGGCGCAACACTTGATATCCCAGAGCCCGTTATTCCTGAGGAAAACCGCTATTCGTTGATGCCCTCAGTGGATTTCGAGTCTGCTGCGTTCGACCGGTTGCTTACACTCGATCCCAATGATGCTGCTGTGGTCACTTCCCTCTTGTCTCGCGTTCACGGCGCCCTGCA
The DNA here is from genome assembly GCA_023253435.1 of Ilumatobacteraceae bacterium. Lineage (GTDB taxonomy): Bacteria > Actinomycetota > Acidimicrobiia > Acidimicrobiales > Ilumatobacteraceae > UBA2093. The sequence continues at coordinate 11,108 of JALRGJ010000013.1, forward strand.
GCCGTTCCGCTAAAACAACTCACTCTCAGATGGTGCCATGATCACCACTTATGCCATTTCATTAAGCGCTCTAGATTGCACTGAGGATCAACGCATTGCCCTCGTTGATCTTGTGAGCGATTGGCTGTATTCGCATTATCCACTCGACTCATATTCCCCTGGTACCACTGTTCGAACTCGAGAAGGCTCCGATGATCCGTTGTTTCGCGTCACGATCACGGAAAGCGCACCCGGAAGTACCCATGTAGAAACACTCACCATCAGCGTGGTTCTCTTCAACAACCAACTCACATTTGATGTACGGATTGTGTCCACACCAACCACCTCAAAAGTTGTTCCGTACTCTCCACCAATTCTTCCGGTGCCCGTTGCTCAACTTGTCACCCAAGCGCTCAAACTTGTTCCTGTAGAAGATGCGAACAGATTTGTACAAGATGTTCCTACTCTTGCCACCACAGAACTACAGGGACAAGAGATCGCTGCATTCCTCTTGGCTCCTAGTCGACGACTCCCTGTAGTGGTAGAAATTCTTGACTACGAGCGTGGCACGCCGCCTCTGATCTCAATGGCTCTCGGGCCTCTCGTTGGCTTAGTGCACATGGTGCAAATACAAACTCCTGAAGCTCTCAACGGATTCCTGAGCATTGCCGGAATGCATCTCATCAATCCTGGATGCATCATTATCAATTGGGCAGGTAGCGCTGAACCAGAGATTGTGCACCGCCGTGAGATGGCTCCCAACTCAGAAAATTACGAACGTGGGCGTCTGATTCGACTCATTATTGACACCGCAGCTCGATCTGTTGCTGCTCCACGTGTGCCACCTCCTCCCCGACGTGAAGACGATCTGTTTGAATCTCCCACTCGCGAAACTGTGAGCGCAGATGAGAACGATCTCAATGATGAACAGGCTCTCCATATTGAGCAATTAGAGGCAACTGTCGATGAATTAATGGCTGCTGTAGCCGACGCAGACAGAATGCTCGCAGAACAACGCCAGCAGCTTGAGCAAAAAGGCGGCCAACTCGACGAACTTATTTTGAGAAACGTGTCATTAGAAATGCAAGCTGGCAGAACTCCAGCAGTAAGAGCTGTTGCTTCAATGACTGAAGCACTGCGATTGGCGCGCGAGCACTGCCCATTTCTTGTCTTTCATCAACGAGCAATTGAATCTGGTGAAGGCTTAGAAGGACCAGAACCCGTGAGCGTGTTGCAAGACCTAGTTCGATTAAACGAAGTAGCTCGCGCATGGATGTCTGGAGAGATCACCGGCACCAGCATCACTCTGGCATGTAGACAGATGGGTCTCGATTTTGTGCCGGCCATTTCCGTCACGGCCCGCCAAAAGTATGAAGAGGACTATCGCATTGACTGGAGAGGTACTTCCGTACTTGCCGAGGCCCACCTGCGCAGGGGCAAAAAAGCCCATCTTGTGAGAATTCATGTCTATTTCGATGTTGAAACCCAGCAGGTTGTGGTGGCCTATATAGGCAGACATCTCCGTGACAAGCGCAGTGCCTAAGACCCTCGTAACCTTGTCCGAATGACCAAGCGACGGATCCTCCAAATCTTGGCGGGCTTGGTCTCGGCATTCGTTGTACTCACCGGGTTCTCGGTTACTCGGTATGTGTTGGCACATCCCAATGAACCGCTACAGCAAAATGTGGCGTCGTGGGCTCGTAACAAAGGTTTGGGTGCAGTTGTAGATCAGTTGGAGACATGGCTCCACAACGATCCTCCAGCGGCAGCACCCGTAGACACACTTGCACTCATTCCAATTACCGATGATGAATTAGACGAACCAGTGGACACAGTGGCACCTCCTTCTACCCCAGTAGCAACAAGTGCAATTCCTCAATCAACAACGGCAGCAAAAAAGCCTCAAAGCAGCAAAACAACTATTCCGGGAAGTGGTGCACCCGCTCAGAAAACAAACAAGGTTGCAAGTGCATCGTGTCCTGTTGCCTCTACCACCACCATTCCTGGAGAAACCACCACTACATCTTCAACTACAACTACAACTACCACCACAACGTTGCCCGGAGAGACAACAACAACTACCACCACCACTACCACTACAACTACAATTCCTGTAAAAGCTCTCGATCTCCTTCCCGCTGTGCAGCCATCCATTAAGGGAGAGGGAGAATGGCGTTCGCTTGCAAAAGTACGAAAGACACCAGTTATCTACGGAACATCGATTCGGCCGCTGTGGTGTTACGGCTCTGTAGTGGCAACAGCTGCTACGTACGACCCTTACTTGTTTAAAGCTGGTCTCTATAACGGAACAGAGGTACCTGGTGGAAAAGGCTGGAAAAATGGATCACGCGTCACAGGTACACCATTAAAGAAATTGGTCGCAGCGTTTAATGGTGGATTCCGATTTGAACATGAACCCGGTGGTTACAAAACAGAAGGTCGCACAGTCAGAAAACTTCGCAAGGGGTATGCAACCTTTGCCATCAGAGCTGATGGATTCTCCACCGTTGGGGTATTTGGCGAAGACATTCTCGACGACGGCACCTGGGTATCGCTCCGACAAAACCTTCCCCCACTCGTTCATAATGGAGAATCCTCTTATGCTCGTTATCCCAAAGTGGATTGGGGTAACGACTTCGACAACAAGGTGTACAACTTCAGGTCTGCAGTGTGTGTGCGTACCGACGGTCTCATGATGTTTACTGCAGTTGGCAAAGTAAACATTGGGATGATGGCAGATTCATTAGTGGCGATGGGTTGCAAAACTGCAATGGAATTAGACATCAATGGCACGTGGCCATTATTTGCAACTTACTCAGGTTTTGGAAGCAAGAACAGAGTTGGTCGAGCAATCGACAAGCGCATGGGAGACCCTGGACGCTTCCTCAGCAAAGCTGATAAAGATTTCATCGCTCTCTTCGACAATGGAGTAGCAATGCCCTCCACAACAACAACTGTTGTTCCTTAATTAGCTAATTGATAATTACCTAATAATCGCGGAGCCCCGCCATCTGCAGTGACAATGACACCGTCGTCTACCAATTTTCTGAGATGAGACCACACACTTCTTCTTGCTGGTCGATGAAGCTTCTTATCAACGGCGGCATACAGAACTTTGACAATGCCAGGAATGGTGTCATTGCCTGCTGCAATCTGTTGAACAATCTGCTTCTCTCGCTCTATGCGATGCTCTAAGTAAGCTCGCAGAAACGGTTGCGGATCTGTAATGGGGCCACCGTGTGTGGGCCATAAAACTGAATCGGTTCGGGTGATGACTTTGTGCATGGACTCCATGTACGCACGCATGTCACCATCTGGTGGCGCAACAACAGTGGTGGACCAACCCATCACATGGTCCCCAGTAAACAATGCATTCTCTGCATCCATTGCAATAGCTAAATGATTAGAGGTATGACCCGGAGTTGCAACTGCGGTAAGGGAAAACTCTGCTGTGCTGAAGAACACGCTCCCGTCGGCTACGGCAATGTCGGGTATAAATCCCAGATCAATAGTTTCCCGCTCTATCTCATCGTCTTCATTGACAGATTCAGCTGGATCATCTTCAGAGGGATCATGATCATCTTCTTCCACCCATCCTTCATAGGTCTTATGTGGACCGATGGCATACCTGGGTGCATTGGTGTATTCATGCAACCACGCTGCAAGTGGTGAATGATCTGAATGGCAATGAGTCACCACTATTCCCACGACATTCTTTTTCTCTAAAGCCTTCGCTAATGCCACTTGATGCGAATCTAATAGTGGACCCGGGTCAATAACCACCACATCTTGAGTGCCCACTATGTAAGTTCCTGTGCCGTGATAACTGAACTTTGATGGGTTCTTTGCAATCACTCGTTGAATGAGTGGAGACATCTGCTCAGACACTGCATACGGGGCATTGTCTATTCGGGGTACAAAAGGAATAGCCATGAGATCTTTACTTGGTGAAACCCACTGCACGCACCGAGCCCACTGGCTTGCCATGACCCAATACAGTCTCCGCAATGTCTGGTGCAACGCCAGATGTGTCAACACCTAGTTGTCGCAACGCTGCGAGCAACACAGTAGGAGTTGCTCGCCCAGATCCATCGGACAACTTCAATGCCACTGCTCTGCCATCTGACACGGCAGCAACATACACAGACTCCGCTCCGTCTTTTGCAATGAGATGTGGAATTCCGCTCACAATTTTTGTGATGTGCCGGCCATCGCCACCCAACATGTACGGGTGATGAGACATAGCTTCAAAAATTGCATCACCTTCTTCACCTGCTGCACCTGTTGCAATTGCGCGAAGCCCCCGTGCCAACGCATGTAACTCAATCACGTGAGCGGGGGCGCCACATCCGTCTACTCCAATTGCCACTGGCTTGGCGCCTGTGATCTCAGTAATGGTGTCTGTTATGGCTACTTGCAACGGATGATCTGGTTCAAGATACGTTTCTGTCGGCCACCCATTAATCCTGCATGTAGCCACCATTCCCGAGTGCTTCCCGCTGCAATTCATCTGCAACGAACTTTTGGCACGCCCTTCACGAATGGCCTGATGTTGCGATGGAACGTGCCAAGGATGATCTTCAATATTGCGTAATGCCTCTTCTGAAACGCCAGCATTTTTGAGAATTGATCGAGCAGTAGAGAGATGAACTTCTTCGCCGTTATGACTTGAACACACCAAGGCAAGTTGTTCTGGCGGCAATGACAACCCCGCGCGCGCCATTGCTAGTGCCTGAAATGGTTTAGTAGAGGAACGGGGAAAGATCTGAACTGCCGGATCACCAAGAGAAAACGAAATGTGTCCCTGCTCATTCAGGCACACCACTGCACCAAAGTGCACACTCTCGTCAACGTTGCTTCTAGAGACAACAGCTACAGGAGCAAATTGTTCTGGATGTACTCCTGTCAACTTGGGTCGTCCCAACCAGATTTCCGTTTACGTTTTGGTTCTTTTTTAGGGGGCTCTTTTGTTAACGGATCATCAATGATGTCGTGTCGTTGACCAAGTGTTGAAATCAATGTTGTTGCCATCGCAACTGCAGGCAACGCCAAAATTGCGCCCACTGGGCCAAGCACAGCTCCTCCCGCGAGAGCACCCCCAAACGCCAGCGCTGGATGAAGTTCAAGTGTTCTCGCCGTCACCTTCGGTGCAAATAAATAGTTTTCAATTTGTTGGTAGATGGCAATGAAGCCAATTGCCACCGCAGCCTTAATAGGGGATTCAATGAAAATAAGAAGGACAGGTACCACGCCGGCGAGGTACGTACCAATTACTGGCAAGAACTGAGATACCAGGCCAACCCAGAGTGCCAATGCAATCGGTGCCGGTGCTCCCATTGCTTGGAATGTGATCCAGTGGAAGAAAGCTGAGAGTACGGCAAGAAGTGCTCGCGAGTAGATGTAACCACCAGTCTTTGTTGTTGCAAGATCCCAAGCATCAAGAACCCGGCGTTGACGATCTGGACTTAACCGAGAACAGATGGATCTGCGCAGACGTGGACCATCTGCAACGAGGTAGTAAGAAAACAACAACACGGAGAATGCTTGGAACATCACTCCTAACGCTTGCACTGAAACTTTCAATGCATTGCCTTGCTGTGAATCGATGAATTCCTGTACAGGACCATTGGGGTCAGTGATCTTTTCATTCACTGCAGCAGGATCAATGTGGGTGTTAAAGACATCGTTAATGAGTTTGACGGTGTCGTTGACATAAGTTTCAGAGTTCTTCAACAGATCTGCGATTTGCTGACCAATGATTGTTCCCATTGCTCCAAGGAAAATAAGAACCACAAGAACAATGGCAAGTAACAACAAACCGGCAGATTTTTTGCGGCTATACCCGCGGGCAACGAGTCGATTAACTGCAGGTTCAATGGCTAAAGAGATAAAGAGTGACACCAGTAACAGGATGAGCAAATTTTG
>JALRGJ010000131.1:0-271 GCA_023253435.1 Ilumatobacteraceae bacterium
CGGTGTCCGGCTGACTGCAAGCTGATGGCAACGCGCGAGCCCATCACCCCGCTTCCTACGATGCCAATTGTGTGGCTAGTTGGTGCGTTCATGACTAACGCTGAGGAGTGACTTCTCGCCATCCACCTTGTTGAGGTGCAACGGCGCCTTTGCCGCGGGTGCGAAGAACTGCAGCCACCATGGAGGCAATAGAAAGAGCAACGAAGACTTGACGGATGAATTTCACGACAGCCTCCCGCTGTGGCAGGTCTGGCCTTGTGGCACAGAACGT
>JALRGJ010000131.1:281-3956 GCA_023253435.1 Ilumatobacteraceae bacterium
TGGCCTTGCTACTTCCACCAAAACGCAAGATACCCACCACCGTGGAAGCGACAGAGAGTACGAGCAGCAGCCGGCGGAAGAGTTTCATCGTCGTTGCGTCTTTCGTGGGGCTAATTGGAGTCGAACCAACGACCTCATCCTTATCAGGGATGCGCTCTAACCGACTGAGCTATAGCCCCATACGGAACTTGACTTCCGTGAGGAACTGAAAGCCTATGAGAACTATTCCCGTCCCACAACAGGCCTAGATGGGCTTTGGGGGGCCTCGCTTGGCCGAGCCACTACCTCTTCTTCAAGCACCGTGACCCGTATGCCCCCCACCAGCTCCGTGATGAGGTTGAACACCACTGCCCCCAGCACCCAAATACCAGTACCTGCAATGACAAGAAAAATGCCAAGAGTGGCCGAGGCTTGAAAGAGTGCCGAGCCTTTGAAGGTGAATGTGTCCCACCCAAAGGACTCAAAGAATCTCTCCACGTTGTCGATGGTGCCGGTGGCGCTTCCTACGTTCCATAACAAGAACCCTGTGATGAGGCACACGAAGTACAGGGCAACGTGTAATACAAGTGCCACTTTGAAAACGCTCCATGCATCGATATCGCGAATGGTGCGTGTTACACGTCTCACACGCCTACGCGGCGTTGGTGATTCTGTGCTTGTGGCCATGAGACGAGTGTAGAGGGTGCAAGTGGGGCGAACGTGCAGATCAGATGCCCGTTGATGCCTCAGAGAATGCTGTTCCGTATGCGCCGTGTACTTCAATATGTACAGAATCTTCTGATCTGCTCACAGACAAAATTGCAACACCAGCCATGTTGGCTAGCCCTTTTAGTGATTCATCGGAATGTTGCAGTGCACCCAACGCAAGAGCATCTGCAGCTTCTTGTAGTTTTGCGCGCTGCATCACAACGTGAGTTGCGCGAATAACAACAGAACAACTCATCAATGAGAGTGCCAGCCACGTAATTGAGAGGATGCCAATGCTGCCCCTCGATTTTTGGATGGTGTTGTGAGTGAAAGAGCTATTCGTCGTCTGTTGCGAGAATTGGTGCCACCGATGCAATAACAGCTCCACTGTCGAGGTTCATTAAACGCACACCGGTTGCTGCGCGTCCTTGACTGGAGATCTGCTTGACCTCGGTTCTCATTGCCACACCATTAGATGCAACAACAACAATTTCATCATCGATACCCACCATAAAAGCCGCCACTACATGGCCTTTTTTGCCGGTGATCTTTACTCCGATAACACCTTGTGTGCCTCTACCCTTGCGAGGGAACTGGCCATTTTGTGTGCGCTTTGCATACCCAGACTCTGTCACGATAAGCAATGCGCCATCGTCTTTGCCTGGGTCAGCAGACACAACGAAGTCACCGGCTTTGAGTTTCATACCGCGTACGCCCGCTGCAGTTCTGCCCATAGGACGAACTTCTTTTTCGCTAAAGCGAATGACCTGGCCACTGTGACTCACAATAAAGATGTCGTCGTCGCCACTTGTTTCAATAACACGCACGAGTTCGTCTTTGTCTTTGAGTGCCAGTGCAATGAGACCATCGCGACGGCTGGAGTTATATGCATCAAATGCAGTCTTTTTCACTTGACCGTTCTTTGTTACAAAGAACAAGTAGCGCTCACCAGGGAACTCGCGAGTATCGATAATCGCTTGGATTGTTTCACCTGCTTGTAGTGGCAAGAGGTTGACAATGGGGATTCCTTTAGCTGTGCGCTCACGCTCTGGAATATCAGCTGCGCGCAATTTGTACACACGACCTCTGTTAGAGAAGAAGAGCAAATATGCGTGAGCGGTGGTGAACATCACTCTACGAACAATGTCATCTTCTTTAAGAGTTGCACCCTTTACTCCTCTGCCGCCACGTGCTTGGGCGCGGAATGAAGAGGCAGGAACCGCTTTTACATATTGAGCTTGGGTCATCACGATGACAAGTTCTTTGTCGTCTACCAAGTCTTCAAGGGCCATTTCGCCGCTGTCGTTGATGATCTTGCACACACGGTCTGTGGCGAATGTTTTACGCACATCTTCTAGTTCATCTTTAATAACTCCGCGCAATTTCTTGTCGGACTTCAAGATGGACTCGTATTCTTTGATGCGCTCTTGAACATCTGCGAGTTCTTTTTCTAGATCGATGCGAGACAGACGAGTGAGTTGGCGTAACTGCATATCGAGAATGTCCACTGCCTGGCGCTCTGAGAACTCGTATGGCTTCTTCATTAGAGCATCTTTTGCAGATGCGGCGTCGTCGCTCTCACGAATGAGTTTGATGATTTTGTCGATGACATTGAGGGCCTTCATTCGGCCTTCAAGAATGTGGCCACGATCTTTGGCTTTGTCTAGGCGGAACTGTGTTCTGCGAGTGACAACTTCAATTTGGTGATTGACATAACCATTGAGAGCATCTGCCAAATTAAGTGTGCGAGGCACGCCATCTACCAGAGCAATCATGTTCACAGGGAAACTTGTTTGTAGTGAAGTGAGTTTGAACAAGTTGTTGAGCACCACGTTTGCATTGGCATCGCGCTTTAACAACACAACAAGGCTTGTTTTGCCACCCGATGAACCATCGTTCACGTCTGCAATTCCCTCAAGATCTCCACCATCGACAAGCTCTTGAATGCGTGCTGCAATTGATGAACAACTTGTTTGATATGGAAGTTCAGTGATTTGAATTTCCATGCGTCCTTGGCGGTTCTCTTCAATCACTGCCTTTGCACGCATTTTGATGCTGCCTCGGCCAGTGCGATACGCATCGATGATGCCAGCGCGACCCAAAATATTGCCCCCTGTGGGGAAATCTGGTCCTTGCACAAATTTCATCAGGTCATCAGGAGTGGCCTTGGGATTATCAATGAGATGCACGGTGGCATCAATAACTTCGCCCAAGTTGTGCGGAGGAATGCTGGTGGCCATACCCACAGCGATTCCTTGACTGCCATTCACCAACAGGTTGGGGAAGCGTGCAGGCAGCACAAGTGGTTCTTCTGATGTGCCGTCATAGTTAGGCATCATGTCGACAGTGTTTTCATCGATGCCATCGAGGAGTCGCATGGCTAATGAATGCAAACGAGATTCTGTGTAGCGGGCAGCTGCAGGACCAAAGTCTGGCGAGCCATAGTTGCCGTGGAAATCAATCAGCGGATGGCGCAAAGAGAATGGTTGAGCCATACGTACCAATGCGTCGTAAATAGCTGAGTCACCATGTGGGTGATAACGGGCCATGGTGTCACCGGTAACGCGTGCACACTTCACAAACGGACGATCAGGGCGGAAGCCCTGTTGCTCCATGTCCCAAATAATGCGTCGGTGTACTGGCTTTAGGCCGTCGCGAACATCTGGCAATGCACGCGACATGATGACAGACATGGAGTAGTCGAGAAACGACCTCTCCATTTCATCTTGCAGCGGCACTGGCTGAATCTGATCAAAAAGATCAGAAGTCAAGGTTTCGCACATCACGTGCGTTGGTGGTGATGAAGTTCTTACGACTTTCAACGTCGTCGCCCATGAGCACACTGACTACTTCGTCTGCAATAGCTGCCTCTTCTACTGTGACTTGCAACAGTGTTCTAGATACTGCATCCATTGTTGTGCTCTTGAGTTCTTCCCAGTCCATTTCTCCAAGGCCCTTGAGGCGCTGGAATTCTTTTTTGTGCTGAGG
>JALRGJ010000132.1 GCA_023253435.1 Ilumatobacteraceae bacterium
GGGCAGGCTAGAGAGATGCGCATACCTCCACCTGCTGCACAACGGATCCTGGTAGGCACCACCGTGGTGTCTTGGGTACTCGTGGCACTCACCGCGGGTTGGCATTCACTTGCCAACAACACAAGTACACCAGTGGCAGCAGTTCTTATTGGTTGGGGTTGGGTGTTATGGACATCAACAATGGTGGGACTCTTTGTTCATTCACCCGTTTCTCTCACTTTGTTGCGCGTGGTATCTCCCCTTGCAGTGATTTGTTCTGTGTGGGCAGGCGCACCCCTTGCTGTGTTTTTCAGCATGGTGACATGGGTACTCACTCAATCATCTGTATTGGCCGACACTTTGGTGCAAGGCGGTGCGTACGGAGCAGAACAACGTTTTGCCCTGCGCACCCCAGTTCCCTACTTTGCTCCAACAGTTGTGGCGTGGGCTGTGTATTGCACCTCCGTGTTGGGCGGAACACTCCTCATCGCTGCACAAAATTTTGTGGTGGGCATTCCCGTACTAGCACTTGGAATCTGGTTGTCTCGTTCTGTTCCAAAAAGACTCCATCGCTTAGCTCGCCGATGGCTCGTGATAGTTCCCTCAGGTGTAGTGGTGCATGACCATTTAGTTCTTGCAGAAACAGTGATGGTGCAATCCACAAAACTCAAATCTGTTTCTGTTGTACCTGAAGCCGGCGAGACCGCAGACTTCACTGGTCTTGTCAACGGGCCGCGCATCGCTATTGAATTGCGCGAGGCCGACAAAGTGGTGTTGAGCCGCATCACTGCAAAAAATTTGGGAACAACAGAGGCATTGCATGTGTTGTCGTTCAGTGTTGCGCCACGTCGCGTAGCGTCTGCAATGGCTGCATTACAACGCTAAACCGCAGTATGAGTTGCAGCACTTATGCAGTAACGATTCCGCCGCCCACAACAAAAGAATCTGTTGCGTCGTAGAACACCACTGTCTGACCTGGTGCAATTTTGCGCGTGGGTCGCAACCAAGAAATAGTCACAGAATCACCGTTCAGTTCCACCCTGCCAGCAAAACGCTCGCCATGAGCGCTTCCTTGTACTAACACCTCTTGCCCATTCACCATTGCTGCATCAGTGGAGTGTGGCCAACTCAGTGTGGTGACAGAAACAGAGGGTGAGTACAACTCAGATTCACTACCCACCACAACAGTGCGGCCAGGAACATCAACATTGATGGCGTACTGAATATCTCCTCCGCCAAGTCCCAAGCCTCTGCGTTGACCAAGCGTGACCAGTTCTACGGCTTCTACTTCGCCCACCTTTTCACCATTGGTATTCACAACTACGGCGGGATTAAACGTGAGGCGGGGCTCTAAGAACCCTTTGCGGCCAATGGTGCTACCAATAAAACACACATCTTGACTGTCTGGCTTAGACGCCGTACGCAAACCAAAATCTGTTGCACGCTGGCGCACTTCACTCTTTTGCATGTGGCCAACGGGGAACATCACATAGTCAAGATCTGCACCTTCCAACATGTGCACCACATAACTCTGATCTTTGGCCGCATCTGCTCCGCGTGCAACACGAGCTACGCCATCTACTTTCTCAATGCGCGCGTGATGGCCGGTAGCAACAGCCTCAAACCCAAGGGCACGCCCACGTTCAATAAGTTTGTCGAACTTGAGATGACGGTTGCATTCAATACATGGGTTAGGCGTTGTGCCATTGGCATGAGACTGCACATATGGGTCTACAACATGAGCATTGAATTCTTCAGAAAAGTTGAACACCAAATGATCAATATCGAGTTGTTGTGCAACACGGCGAGCATCGTCTACGTCTGATACGGAACAACAACCAGTATCGCTTTCCCCGCCCCACAAACGCATGGTGATACCCACCACATCATGGCCCTGCTCACGCAAAACAAGTGCCGCCACAGAGGAGTCCACTCCTCCAGACATGGCAAGAAGAACTTTCATAACTTCACCGCCTGCAATCTGTGCGCAGCGGCAACTGTTGCTTCTATTGCTGCAGTGATATCGGCGTGTGTGGTGGTGTGGCCAAGACTGAAACGCAGTGAGCCTTTTATGAGATCTTTCGAGAGTCCCATGGCCGCCAACACATGTGATGGCTCCATGGCACCGCTTGCACACGCACTCGCTGCAGATACACACACCCCGGCGTTATCGAGCAAATACAACAAAGATTCACTTTCCAAACCTTCTAAACACACATGACCCGTGCCAGCAACACCCACACCTGGCTGCAAGGTTGCAACAGCACAGTCAATGCCGTTCACAAGTCCGGCCACTAATTCATCGCGCAGTGCACCAAGGCGATCTACTTCATGAGCGCGAGTGCGATCTGTGATCTGTAACGCGGTAGCAGCGCCAACAATGCCAGCAACATTGTGTGTTCCGCTTCTGCGGTCTCTCTCTTGTCCACCACCAAAAATAAGTGGCTCAACGTCTACACCTTCTCGAATCACCATGATGCCCACACCTTTTGGTCCGCCAAATTTGTGTGCAGATAATGTGAGTACATCCACATGTGGCCATAATGTGCGCAGGTCTAACCAACATGCTGCTTGCACGGCATCGGTATGAAGTACCGCACCTTTTGCTCTGCCCTTGACCGCATGAGAAATGCTCTCCATGTCGTTAATGGCACCGGTCTCGTTGTTCACCGCCATAACAGAGACAACTGAAACATCTGAGAGCGTGTAGAGCGTTTCACGCAAGACATCGGCATTGAGCGGGCCTTGTTGTGAAACAGGAACAACAACACCATTGACGTGTTCAACACAGTGCAACACTGCGTGATGTTCTGTGGCAGAACACACGGCGGTGCCACCGCGCTTTCTTACGGTGCCCAGAATTGCTGTGTTTGCACCTTCTGTGCCACCACTTGTAAACACCACTTCACCTGGTTTGCACCCAATGGCTTCAGCCACAACATCGCGCGCTTCATCTATTGCGCGGCGAGCCTCTCGGGCAAACTTGTGAGAGCCAGAAGGGTTTGCATATAAGTGGTCACCAAATGGCTCCATCGCAGCGCGAGCTTCTGGGCGCAATGGAGACGTAGCAGCGTGATCGAGATACACGTATCTGGAAGGCGCACTGTTGGTGGTCATTGAGTTCAGGCTACCGATACCGAGGAACCCGTGCTGAGGTGGTGGACTATCTCTATGGACGATTACGGCATCAGTGGCTATGGCTCTGCCAGTTATGGCGAATCGTTTGCGGACGTCTACGACGAATGGTACGAGAACCTCAATGATCTCGACTTTGTTGAGTACGTTGCCCATTCACTACCTGCTCACCTTGTGCGAGTTCTGGAACTGGGAGTTGGCACGGGGCGCCTGATTGCTCACTTGTTGCGCCTACGCCATCACTATGAAGACACCATTGTTGGAGTAGATGCGTCGCCACTCATGCTCCAGCACGCATCGAGAAGATCCTTTCCCTCTCGTGTTCATCTCGAAGAGTCCGACTTTTCTCACTCGTTGCCAGAGGGTCCTTTTGATTGCGTGTTTATTGGATACAACACCATCTTCAACTTGCCCAACACAACTGCAGTGGGCAAGTGTTTACGTCTCATTGCTTCTGTGATGTCACCCACAGGTCGCTTATACATAGATGCAGTTGCACCAAATGGCCAAGGCCACGGTGATCACATTGGATGCAAAGTGTTAGCCAATGGTGAAAAGGTGTTGTCATTGAGTAGTCATGACCCAACGGGGCAACGCATCACTGGCCAGTTCATTCAGTTTGATACCACCGGGCACCCACGGTTTCGCCCGTGGTCGGTTCATTATGAGACTCCATCTCAACTAGACGACATTGCTGTGCAGGCTGGGCTGCATCTGGGTTCATGTCTCAGCTGTGTCATGACTTGCACTTAAATAAATTGGGATGCAATACTCTCCTCCCTTGAAGTTAATTTTGTGCACTCCAACCTTGAGGCCCAAACCTTGGGTCCCA
>JALRGJ010000133.1 GCA_023253435.1 Ilumatobacteraceae bacterium
CTTTTAGATAATCAACAATCTCCGCATCGCCTGCATAGAACCCCACTCGCACCCCAGCCAAGTTAGAACGCTTGGATAACGAGTGAACAGCTACCACGCCATCAAGACCATGCTGAAGTATGGACTGAGGTGAACTTGCCCACGTGAACTCGGCATAACACTCGTCACTAAACACAGGAATATTGTGAGTACGACCCCAGTTAGCTGCATATTTGAGATCATCAAGTCCACCAGTGGGATTACTGGGGCTATTCACCCACCACATCACTGCACGATTGATGTCGTCTGGTGAGACGGTGGTGAAGTCCATGTGGCCTTCAGCATTCATGGGCACAGCAACGGCACGTAAGCCAGCCAAGATGGCTCCCATTTCATATGTGGGATACGCCACTGCGGGATACAACACGGTGTCTCTCCCAGGCCTGCGCAATTTCATGTACTGGGGCGTTGTTGCCACAAACTCCTTTGTGCCAATACACGCAGCAATACGAGATAGTGGAACATCAATTTCAAATCGTCGCGCCATCCAGCGCGCAATTGATCGACGCAGAGCCTCTGAGCCAATTGACGCGGGATATCCACGTTCACTTCCCGAGCCCGACAATGCTTCAATCACTGCCTGGGGTGGTGGGTCACAAGGAGTCCCAATAGACAGATCGACAAGACCGCCGTCGTGCAGAGATGCAATCTTTTGAATGGGATCGAGACGATCGTATGGATACGGCGGTGGCTCAAACCCCACCTGATCTCGGTGCACAGAACTCTCAGCCATGATGGTTCAAGTTTTCACCATCAGAGCCCTCTACGGCGAACTCACGGAGGCGACCAGCAGATGCGTCGGACAGGCGCGCCCTGATTCTCATGCCTTCATCAGTGAGTTCCGAAGACACCACTTCACCCTCTCTGTGCACAGATGCCAAGATGTCGCCTCGCTCGTACGGGACCAATAATTCAGTGACCTTGCTAATGGAGCGCATGCGATCAGCGAGTCGACGCAACATGGTGTCGAGCCCCATTTTGTTGAGCGCAGACACCGCAACAGAGCCGTGGAACTCTTCTACGAGAGAAGCACCGTGATCGTCTACCAAGTCTGCTTTGTTAAACACAATGAACTCAGGGACAGAATCTGCACCGATCTCGGCAAGAACTTCTCGCACCGCAGAGATCTGATTCTCTGGATGCACTGAACTTGCATCCACTACATGCACCAACATGTCTGCCTCTGAGGCAACCTCAAGCGTGCTTTTAAACGATTCAATCAAACCGTGTGGAAGTCGACTAATGAATCCCACGGTGTCTGATAGCAACACGGGCTCACCACCAGGCAGCGCCAAACGCCGAGTGGTGGGATCGAGAGTTGCAAACAAACGATTCTCTGCCAGCACCCCCGCTTGAGTGAGCGCATTCAGCAATGTTGATTTTCCGGCATTGGTGTAGCCAACAATGACAACGGAAGCTAATCCACTTCTGCTTCTACTTTTTCTTTGAGTGTGACGCGTGCGCTGCAGATCTTTGAGATCTCTTTCCAACTTTTCAATTCTGCGCATGATGCGACGTCTGTCTACTTCTAGACGAGTTTCACCAGGACCTCGCGTACCAATGCCGCCGGCCTGTTGCGACAATCCACCACGTGCACCCCGGCGTAAACGCGGTAACCGATACCGCAACATGGCAAGTTCTACTTGAGCTTTACCTTCTTGAGTATGTGCATTCTGAGCAAAAATGTCGAGAATGACGGCCGTGCGATCAAGTGCCGTACGACCAAGCAAACGCTCCAAGTTGTACTGCTGACCAGCGGTTAGTTCGTTATCAAAAACAACCGTGTCGGCATCAAGTGCCAAACACACATCACGCAACTCCTCGGCTTTGCCTTTGCCTATGTAATACGCAGTATCGGGAGTATCGCGACGTTGAGTGAGTCTGGCAACTTCATCTGCTCCTGCGGTGTCGATCAGCAACGACAACTCATCTAAACCGTCTTCTGTTTCTTCATCTGAATGACCACCAAGAGTGACACCCACAAGAACAATTCGCTCACGAAATGTGCGCTCAATCAGCGTTGAGCCAAGGGCCTCCTGATACGGATTACTCACACGTCTACCACGATGTCTGCAATATGAACAGTGGGCCCAACGAGAGTGGCGTGCCTGTTCTCATTAATACGAACTCGCGCAACACCGCCGTCCATATGGACAACAACTTCTTCTACAGATTCAGGCACAAAGCCCCATGTACGCGCAGCGTCTGCAGCGGCACAGGCTCCGGTGCCACACGCACGTGTGACACCAGCGCCTCTCTCATGAACACGCATGCTGATTGCATTGGTGCCCGGACCAGGCTCAATGACTTCCAAGTTGGTAGAGGGAATAAGTGAGCCAAGACCAGCGATATCTACGAGGCCCAGATCTCCTGCCCCTACACCAACAACGGAATGTGGATTCCCTCATGACACATGGCTCACAGGACGCATGGACTCTGCACCAATATTGTCCCAGCCTTCAGGAGAATCAATGTTCGTGATGGGTCCCATCTCCACACTGATTTGGAGTTGTGGTCCATCCCAACCGCTCACCACAGTGACATCTCGCATTCCTGCATCAGTACGAACGTTGTACACCGTATTCAGAATGCCATTCAGTTCTTTATGTGCCGCTTGCACCAAGCACCTAATGCCATTACCACTCATTTCTGCAAGCGAACCATCGGCGTTATATAAACGCATTGTGAGTTGAGTGCCCTCTCCAATGCCAAGCAACAGCAATCCATCTGCCCCAATACCAGTTGTTCTGTTACACCATTCTCGTGAAAGCTCCGGCCATGAACGAGAAGGTTCACCTTGGGCAAGGTTGTACACCAAGAAATCATTTTCTAATCCGTGATGTTTGCTCAGATGAACGCGCATTGCCCTAAGACTATGCCAATGCCGCAACAACCTGAGGGGTGACTTCTTGTATTGGGTCCTTTTGTACTTCCACCCACTGAATTCGAGGGTCACGGCGGTACCAACGTTCCTGACGAATGGCGAATTGTTGAGTGCGCAAAATGGTGGCATCAACGGCCTCTTGGAGCGTCCATCGACCCTCAAGATGCTCAATCATTTCCTTGTAGCCCAGTGCTTGTTTCGCTGTATCTGACAGCCCATCTGGTTCATTGATGAGAGCGTGAACCTCTTCCAATAAACCAAGCTCCATCATCTTGTGGACTCGAAGAGCAATACGTTCACGTAGAACCTCGCGATCCCATTTGATGCCAATCTGCATAGTTGTTGTTTCAGGGAAATTACTCACTCCCTCACCAAAGGAACTAAACGTTGTTCCACTACCCAAACACACTTCTAACGCTCTGACAATTCGTCGACGATTATTGGACTCCATACGAGATGCTGCCAACGGATCTAGCGCTGAGAGATGGGAATACAACTCTTCTGTGTTCTCGTTGGCCTCCAATTCTTCTCGAATCTCTGGCCACTCGCCGGGCATATTCAACCCATCAACTAATGCAGTGACATAGAGGCCCGTGCCGCCCACAATGAGTTCAGTGTTTTCTCGGTTCAACATCTCTGTTCGGGCAACAGTGATGTCTTGCACATAACGTGCGACGGTGTATCGCTCGCTTGGTTCTACAAGATCTAATCCGTAATGGCGGACTTCTTCCCTGTCTTGACGGGTGGGCTTTGCCGTACCAATGTCCATTCGTGAGTACACCTGCATTGCATCTGCAGCAACAATGCAGACATCTGGAGTTGACTGTGCCACGGCCATGGCTACATCGCTCTTCCCACTTGCTGTAGGACCAAGAATTACAACTGACCGAGCAGTGGTCATTATTTATGCCGATGCAACAGGGATACGAATTTTGTGCGTAGGCACATGAGTGACCTCCACCAT
>JALRGJ010000134.1:0-3607 GCA_023253435.1 Ilumatobacteraceae bacterium
TTGACATCATTGTTGCAACACCACTTCGACTCATAGACCTCATGAAGGCCAACGAAGTGGAAATGTCTGATGTGCAGTGTGTGGTGCTTGATGAAGCAGACCGCATGGCCGACGAGGGTTTCACACCTCAGGTGGAATGGATACTGCGCCACGTCACTGGCGAGCATCAAACCATGTTGTTCTCCGCAACCTTGGATGGCCAAGTAGGGAACTTGGTGCGTAGATACATGAAAGATCCTGCAGAGGTGTCTATTGACTCACCAACAGACACGGTGGGAACAATGCACCACCTGTTTTTGGCTGTTCACAAAATGGACAAAGACAAAGTGATTGCAGCAATTGCGTCATCAACTGGCAAAACAGTGGTGTTCTGTGACACTAAGCGCCTATGCGATCGCGTTACAGATAACTTGCGTGATCTTGGTATTGATGCTGCTGCAATTCATGGTGACCTCACTCAAACTGCACGCGAGAAAGCTATTGCTCGTTTCACAGACAACAAGTTGTTGGTGTTGGTAGCAACTGATGTTGCTGCGCGCGGAATTGATATTGATGATGTGGAGTGTGTTGTGCACTATGTGCCACCCATTGATACAAAAGCGTATTTACATAGGTCTGGCAGAACAGCTCGAGCCGGACGTGATGGTTGGGCCGTGACTTTGGCCGAATACAACCAGCACACCACCTGCCGGATTATTCAGCGAGCACTTCGATTGCCCACAACTGCGCCGATTGAAGTTTTTTCAAACGACAAACGCCTCCAAGATCTACAACTCTTTCTCTAAAGCGTCATTACGGCACCGCCACACCCCTCTGGCAGAATGGTGACCTGCGCGGGAACTAGGTGAGGAGGTGGTGCTGTGGGATTACAGGTGTCGTTTACTGAAAACCTCCAGAACGCTCTTCCCACAGTTATCTCGTATCTCCACACCGGACTTGGAGAACAGGATCTTTTCGCTCCCGATCACATCATCGTTCCTAACGCAGGTGTGCGTGCGTGGTTGTTACAAAGCATTGCGTCACAAGTAGGTGCAAGTAGTGGCGGTGCAGATGGCGTTGCCGCCAATATCAATATTCAATATTTGGGTGCTATCGATTCATTCTTGGGCCGCGGCAATGTCGCCAACGATCCATGGGCGGTAGGCCCGTTATCGCTATCTGTTTTATCGGTCATCTCACGCAACACCGGTTCATTCACCACACATATAGAACGCATGGGTGGTGGATTAAAAGCGGCACGCCTCATGGCAGATAGGTTCGATAAGTACAACGCTCGTCGTCCCGGAATGATTGCGCAGTGGGAAGCCGGTAATTGCGCGTTGTCTCCAGAGATGGGTGCAGATGGTGTGGTGGGAGCACCACAGCTTTCACCTCAAGATGCGTGGCAGTTTGATCTGTGGCAATCAGTACGTGCTGAGATTGGCGTTGAGCCATGGCCAGTAGTGGTAGAAGATCTCCTCGAACACCCAGAGAAACTCAATGTTGAGCAGTTGCCCCACAAGTTAATGGTGATGGGTTTGCAGTCGTTGAGTGTGAGACATATTCGCGCGCTTGAGTTGTTGTCTCAATTCATCCATGTAGAAGTGGTGTTGGTGCATCCGTCGCCGGCATTGCAACACCGGTGGTCTGGAGTAGCTGCCAAAGTGGCTCGCTCCAAAGGCGTTGCTCCGCTTGCTGTGCGTCAGAAAACAATCGACTCAGAGATCGATCCGTTGGTGGGCATGTGGTTAAAAGGTGCTCACGATGCGCACATTCTGCTTGCATCGCAAGATATTGAGCCAGAACTTGTTGCAGCGCAATCATTCGCAGCACCCTCCACTTTGTTAGAGGCAGTGCAGCAATCGGTGCATACTGGCACTGCAGTGGCTTTAGATAAATGGCAACCAGAACCCAGCTTCAGTATTCATAGAGCGCACAACTTGTCACGGCAAGTGGAGATCCTTCACGATGAATTGCTCCATGCGTTTGCCACCATTCCGGGTCTAGAGCCTCACGATGTTGTGATCATGTGTGCAGATATTGAACAAGCTGCTCCGCTTCTAGAAGCCACCTTCAGAAAAAAGATCACTACCCCCGGTAAGAAGTCTGAAATCTCCCTACCGTTCATCGTGGCCGACCGTGGTTTGCGCCATGTAGACGATGGTGCAGCGCTGTTGTCTCAGTTGCTCAGCGTTCTTACGGGTCGGTTTTCCATAGAAGACATCATGTCTGTTGCCACATCAGAGTTGGTCATGAAAAAGGTAGGTGCGTCGCAAGACAGCATCAGCTTGTGGCACAAAATCATTGAACGCACCGGAGTGCGTTGGGGTGCATCGCCAGAACATCGCTCACACTTTGGTGTCACTGCTCCGGTTACTGCACATACCTGGCTTAATGGCATTCACAGATCTCTTGTGGGTGCTCTCATGCCCCCTTCGGTACCCAATACAGATTTTGGTAACACAGTTCCTCTGCAAGATCTCGATGCTGCAGATATCTCTGCCATTGCACGTCTCTCCCGTGTTGTCTCAGTTCTTGCCAATTTTGAGAACAACATTCATCAACAGCCAAAAAACACCGTCATTTCGTGGGCGGATGCATTGCAGCAGTTGTTAGAGGAGATTGTGGCTAATGAAAAAGGTGAGTTAGACGATGCGTTTGAGTCGCTCAACACAATGCGCCAATACGTGACCTCGGCGAGGGGCACCAATCTGGATTCTTTACAAGTCACATTTCAGCATTTTGCAGAACAATTAGATGAACAGCTCTCTAGTGCACCAGGCAGGCAGCCACTTCGCACCGGAGCTATCACGGCAACCTCGGTTATCCCACTTCGCAGTGTTCCTTTCAAGGTGGTGTGTCTTCTTGGTTTCGATGAAGGCACATTGCAGGCCGGTGAAGCAGAAGGCGACGATCTGGTGTCCCGTCAAGAGTTCATTGGTGACTCCAACCCCCGTATCGATCAACGAAGGGGAATTCTCGATGCTGTGTGTGCGGCATCGCATCGGTTTGTACTCACCTGCAATGGTCGAAGCATCAAGAACAATGAAGAAGTTCCTCTTATCACTCCACTAGCAGAACTTGTTGATTTGTGTGTGCGTTGTGGTGTCACCGAGGCGCGTAAAAAGGGCTACACAGATGTTGAGTTCTTGCACCCACGCCACTTCAGTTCACCCAAGAACTTTGTAAAAGACGCCATTGTTCCTGGGCGAATTTGGTCTCACGATTCTCACGTCTTATCTTCCATACAGTCCTCAGATGCAGTCACCGAGTTGGCCGCCAAAGCACAAGAATTCGAGGCTGAAGCCGCTGCATTACTTGCTGAGGAAACTCATGTTGCAATTCGCCCACAAGTTCTTGAACGATGGATGCAAGATCCACTCACTGCGTTTATACGTAGATCTCTCAAAATCAATACATGGAGCGACACAGAAAGTGACGATCCTGCAACGTTGCCACTCAGCCTCACAAAAAATGAAACCGCATCTCTCATGTACGACGCTATTCGTGCGCGTACAGCAGGAATAGATGCAGAACATTGGGGCAACATCAATGTTGCTGTGGGTAATTTCCCGGTTGGTGAATATGGAGCACACGATCTCGATTTGGTCACAGATCAAACCGACAA
>JALRGJ010000134.1:3617-3857 GCA_023253435.1 Ilumatobacteraceae bacterium
GAACCGTGGTGGCATACGCAGCACAAGAAGGGCGAATAGCACTATTAAATCTCAGCCCTAAAGCCAACGACAGCAACAGACCAGAAAAATTGCGCACCTCCCTCGCGTTTGCGCAATTGCTGATGGTGGCAAGCGGGCATCCCGTTAATGGTGGAGTGGCCATCCGCTGGACAACAGGCAAGGTGAACGGTGTCTCTGTGCCAAAAATTGCTGCACAGTTTGTGGTGCTGAACCCCGCTA
>JALRGJ010000135.1 GCA_023253435.1 Ilumatobacteraceae bacterium
GAGCTGCAGCACCACGGTCACCTCGGGGCGCAGGCCGCTAGCTGGCGTGAACGGGCACTGAGATGTGGTGTCGAAGGGGGGACTTGAACCCCCATGCCCTAATGGGCGCCAGCCCCTCAAGCTGGTGCGTCTGCCTATTTCGCCACTTCGACGTGGAACTTAGAGGCTACAGAAATTACTCCTGTATCCAAAGATGACTATTGGGCTAAGAGAAACCCAAGTGCCACAACAGTAAACAACCAGACAGTCGCCAACACCGCAGTGATGCGATTGAGGTTCTTCTCAGCAGCTGCAGACCCGATACCTGCGCTACTTGCACCACCGAACATGTCCGAGAGGCCGCCACCTTGGCCGCTATGAAGCAACACTCCAACAACCAGTGAGATCAATGAAATCACGTTGATGACCAGAGTGATGTATAAAACGATGTCGCGCACGAGCAGTAATGCTATCGGGCTTCTTCGCTAGGAACCGATAGAAACAGGCGTTTCCAGCGGGTAGTGGCATGCCACAAGACGCCCGTTACCCCCCGGATTCAGTGATGGCTCTTCATTGGCGCACTTCTCCGTGGCCAACCAGCACCTGGTGCGAAACCTGCACCCAGAGGGTGGATTCACAGGAGAGGGAACATCACCCGTGAGGCGGATTCGGTCTTGTCGATGGTGACGTTTAGGGTCTGCCACTGGAACAGCAGAAAGTAAGGCCTTTGTGTATGGGTGGGACGGCGATGAGTACACAACATTGGACGGGCCCATCTCCACAATCTTGCCGAGGTACATCACAGCAACTTCATCGGCAATGTGGTGAACAACAGACAAGTCGTGCGCGATAAACACATACGACAAGCCCAAGGTCTCTTGAAGTTTTGCCATCAAGTTCAGAATCTGAGCCTGGATGGAAACATCGAGTGCAGACACCGGTTCATCGGCAACGATGATGGAGGGATTCAGAATCAGCGACCGAGCAATACCAATTCTTTGGCGCTGACCGCCGGAGAATTCATGAGGATACCTGTTGTAGTGCTCGGGGTTTAATCCCACAAGCTCCATCATCTCATGCACACGCTGCCGTTCACCTTGCACAGGTTTCATTTTTTGCACCTGTAATGGCGCTGAGATGATCTGACCAACACTATGACGGGGATTCAAAGATGAATATGGGTCCTGAAATACCATCTGGATCTTCGTACGCATCCGTCGAAGTTCTTTCCCCGATGCATGAGTGATGTCTTCACCGTCTAACAGAATCTGACCATGCGTTGGCTCGATGAGTCGAGTGACAACACGCGCAAGGGTTGATTTGCCACAACCGCTCTCACCCACGATTCCCAGAGTTGTTCCCCGCCTAAGCGAGAGTGAAACGCCGTCTACCGCCCGTACATTCTCCCTTGCCCTACCCAAAATGCCGGAACGGCCCGTGGGAAAATACTTAACCAGATCAATTCCTTCAAGTGCGAAATCAGAAATCATGCTCGCACCTTTGACCCAATCTGAATGATTTGTTCATCACTCATATGACAAGCAGAGAATGAACCCAAATGACCAATATTTCGAAGCATCGGAACGGTAGTGGTGCACACCGAACCAACACTGTGTGCATACTCACAGCGTGGTGCAAAAGAACATCCAGGCGGCAAAGTGATGAGAGAAGGCGGAGTGCCAATCACTGTTCTCAACTCACCTCGTTTGTTGTGATCCAAACTGCCTACAGCTCCCAACAGTCCCCACGCATATGGGTGTGTTGGTGCATCGAAGAGGGCGTCTACAGAAGCCCGCTCAACAATGCGGCCGCCATACATCACAAGTACATTCTGTGCCACCTCAGCAACAACACCTAAGTCGTGCGTAATCAAAATGATCGCCATTTTGTTCTCCGCTTGCAGAGACAACATCAGATCAAGAATCTGGGCTTGAACAGTCACATCGAGAGCTGTTGTGGGCTCGTCAGCAATCAACAGTTTGGGAGAATTGACAAGTGCAATTGCGATCACTATTCGTTGTCTCATACCGCCGGAGAATTGGTGAGGATATTCATCAACACGTTGCTCCGGATGAGGGATCCCCACCTTTGTCAACATGTCCATGACCCTTTCCCGCACCTCTGCTTTTGATGCATCGGGGTGATGAACCTGATACGCCTCCCCAATCTGGCGACCCACTGTGTAGTAGGGATTCAATGCAGACAGAGGATCCTGAAAGACCATCGCCACTTCAGATCCCCGACGAGCACGCACCTCAGCGTCTGAACAGGTCAACATGTCTGTTCCAGCAAGAACTGCTGAACCCGTTGTTGTGGCATTTGTAGAACTGTTCAAGCGCAAGATGGAACTTGCGGTCACCGATTTGCCAGAGCCACTCTCCCCCACAATTCCTAGCGTCTCACCAGCTGAAACTGTAAAAGACACATCAGACACAGCGCGCACCACTCCATCTGGAGTGTCAAATGAAACATTCAGATCCGTGACGGAAAGCAAAGAGGAAGTCACGACTTAGTCCTCACTCGAGGGTCAAGTACTCCGTACAAAATATCCACCACCACATTTGCCAACACAATGAACAATGCAGCCACCATTGTGGTGCCAACCAGAACGGGTAAATCCGATTCCACAACAGCTCGAATCGACATTCTTCCCATTCCAGGAAGTGAGAAAACGCTCTCAGTAATGATCGCACCACCCAATAGGGCAGCAAAATCGAGGCCAGCGATTGTCACGATGGGAACAAGAGCGGATCGAAGCACATATCTACGCAGAATCACACCACGTTTGAGGCCTTTAGCAATACCTAATCGAACAAAATCTTCGTTCATTGCCTCCAACATTCCGTTACGAGTCAGGCGCGTATAAGAAGCAGCCGAGAGCACAGCAAGAGTGAGCCAAGGAAGAATCAAAGCGTTGAAGAAACCGACAATATTTTCAAATGGCGATTCATAATGTGGGAAGGGCATTAATCCCAACCAAATAACAACGGTAAATAACACCAATAGGCCAATGTAAAAGGTGGGCAGACTCACTCCCACGGCACTAAAAGTTGTTGCAAGACGGTCTTGCCACTTTCCTCGTTTGAGCGCAGCAACAGAACCCAAACTGATGCCCAAAAGCATCCAGAGCACAAAAGCTCCGATTGACAAATACGCAGTGACTGGGAAGGTATTAGCAATCATCGTGGTGACACACTCGTGTTGACTGAAGGAGTATCCCAACGACGGCGCCGGACACGTAAATGCGGTTGCTCCGGTCCCGTATGTCCTTCCCGCAAAAATGCCTTTCAGAAAAAGCCAGTACTGCTCCAACACGGGTTTGTCGTATCCCAAGCGCACACGATTCGCCTCAATGAGATCTGGTTTGCAGTTCTTTCCACAAGTCAGAGCAGCGGGATCTGCAGGAAGCATCGAAAAAAGTAGATAAGTGAAAAGAGAGACAGCAAGAAGAAGGCCCACAGCAAAAAGCAAACGCCGCGTTATGAATACCAACATCTTGACCTCCCTTCGTTCATCGTGAAAGACAAGGCAAGAGGGGCACCGACTAGGTCGATGCCCCTCTACACCTCAGTTCTTCAATGGGTTACTTCACCCAGAGGTTTCCGAAGCAGAATGCTCCGAATGGTCCCCACTGGAATGTTCCGCCCACCTTGGAGCCCCAGATGCTCTGAGCCTTCAAGAAGGAGCCTGGAAGCGCCCAGAGGCGATCCACCACGTACTGATTCAGCTCCTGCCACTGCTTACCTTGAGCTTCACGATCAAGGTTGGCGCGAGCCTCGTTGACCTTTGCTTCGAACTCTGCATAGTCAGGATCGTCAGCATTACGTGTGAGGTTGAATCCTCCACCAGTGGTGAA
>JALRGJ010000136.1 GCA_023253435.1 Ilumatobacteraceae bacterium
ACTGGGGCTATGCAGGTGACTACGTGCGAGGCATGTGGATGATGTTGCAACAAGATCAACCAGATGATTATGTGTTGGCAACGGGCGAGACGCATTCAATTGAAGAATTTCTCACGCTTGCATTTGAAGAAGTAGGTCTTGATGACTGGCACAAGTATGTGCGTCAGGATCCTCGATTCTTCCGTCCAGCAGAAGTGGATCTTCTCATCGGCGACCCGTCCAAGGCGCGTGAGAAGTTGGGATGGGTTCCTGAAGTGGACTTCCCATCGCTCGTCAAAATGATGGTGCAACACGATCTTGCTCTTGAATCTTCAAGAGCTAAGTAGTCGCTAATCCTCGAGTGGGGAATCCAAGATTCCCTCAATAAATAACTCTGCATCCGGCGTGACACCCTGAGCCATCAGTGTTCGAAGTGCATAACTGAAGACCGCCAGTCCGCACAATGACCCCGCAACAAGGCCAAGTTCAACACGCAAGTACAGATCATTGCTGGAATACGCCGTCACAACAACAAACGATGCCATTGAAGACAACCATCCAATAGCCACCCACCTGTGGCCGTGAAGTGCAATGACACCCTGAGCTATTGATAACGCCAGCATGTACACACCACTTGCGAGTGCCAACAGTGTGAGCGTTCTTC
Organism: Ilumatobacteraceae bacterium; assembly: GCA_023253435.1. Classification (GTDB taxonomy): domain Bacteria; phylum Actinomycetota; class Acidimicrobiia; order Acidimicrobiales; family Ilumatobacteraceae; genus UBA2093. The sequence goes on from JALRGJ010000136.1 coordinate 644, forward strand.
TGTCGAGACCACCGTCATACATGATGTCAAGAACGTTTGGCCCAATTGCCCACGAACCAACCACTCCCAAAATTGCAACACCAGCTACCACTTTGAGAAGTAAGACAAAGCCTTCAGTGAATTCTTTGAGGTCACCTTTTGCTGCTAACCGAGCGAGTCGAGGAAGTAGTGATGCTTGCACTGCTTGAAACAAAAAAAGTGGGATGCGAGACAGCAAAACTCCGTTACCAAACGCAGTTACTTTTGCTGCTTCGCCTGAGTTGGCCAAAATGCTCACACCAAGAGGGCCAGCATTCACGAGTGCAGCACCCATGACGGAGCCAAGTAGGAGCCACCCTAAATTGGGCGTCACCTCTGCAAATGTTGCCTCTGGACCAGGCTGGGTTTTCAGTTGACCTTTTGCTCCCACCAACAAAACGGCAACCAAGGGAGCGCCGACAACTGCAATTGCGTATGGACCAACAGACTCAACGCCTGTTTGCCATAAAACGGTGCAAGCAACAATGCGAACAACTCCATCAATTCCCATGACAGAGCCATAAGCAGCAAAGCGGCCGTGACCAGAAGCAATTCCTCTACCTATATGAAATGGTCCGTAGGTGAGAAACGCAATCATCATGGCAATGGTGACGATTCCGTAACCCTCAAACATGTCAGATGTCAGCCAAGGTGAAGCGACGGCGATTGCTGTCAACAAGACAACGGTAAGAATCACTGTGAGCACAGTGACTCGCTTGACTACTGGTGCGCCACCTTCGCCAAGAGCACGACGATGAGCAAGGGCTCTACCAAGTTCTTGTTCTACGGGCATGAATACGCCAGGAACTAATGCAAATGTCGTAAACCACAACGCAACTATTGGCTTGAAGTGCTCTTTGCCTAAAGCTTCTTGACCAACTTTGAAGAACGCATACGCAGAGATGCCTGCAAGAAAGAGTCCAATGCCTACTGGGATTGTGCCCTCAGGAAGGGGTGCACGGGGTGATGGGGTAGAGGCATCTGACACAGTTGGTCAGGCTAGTTGTTGGGGCTTCGTGAAAGCCCCAATTACAGAAAGCGGTATTTACTGGGCAGTGTTATTGCGATTTTTGAATGAGTCAAGAAGTTCGCGACGACGCACTTGCGCCTTTTGAAAACCAAGTACTGCAAAGCCAACAGCTGTGTAGCCAACATCTTTTGCTTGTTTGACAACTGGGTTGTTCAACACTGCTGCCGGAGTGATTTTGGTGAGATCCACTGATGTGAGATCGATGGAGTGCAACTGTGGAAAGGAGATCTTGGGGATTTCTACTTTAGGAAGATCGATCTTGGGAAGATCCACCTTTGGAATGTTGATCTTGGGGACATTGATTTTTGGAAGGGTGAGTGAAGGGATTTTGCTCATGTGGTCACCCTAACGGGAAGTGCTTGCTATTGCTAGCACTCTGCAAACTGACGTGCGTCACATGGGTGGGATAAGGCGCAGAAGTGTCTGCCCGCGGGGTAATTGGGCCTAGCACTAGCCTCTCTCAGGCGTGTCAGACCCTCAGGTATCTCCTTCTCAGCCCCCCGTGGTGGCCGTCATGGTCATCCACGAGCCCGGCGACTGGTTGGTGGAGTCACTTCGAGGATTAGGGGCTCAAACGTATGAGTCGTTGCAGTGTCTGTTGTTGGTCTCAGGCAGGGAAGACGCCCCTGAAGCCACGCCCATCTTGGACATGGTGAAGACAGAACTTCCCAATGCCGTTGTCAGATTTTTAGGAAGCAACCCAGGATATGCAGGGGCCTGCAATACGGTTCTGAATTTAGTGCAGGGAGACAGCGGGTTCTTTTGCTTTTTGCATGACGACATCGTTCTTGCATCACACGCAATTTCGGAATTGGTTGACGAGTTGTATCGATCAAATGCTGGAGTAGTTGCGCCAAAAATTGTCCACTGGGATGATCCCCGCATGATCCAGTCTGTCGGTACAGCTATTGATCGATTCGGGGTTGAGCTTGCGTATGCAGATGTTGGCGAACTTGATCAGGAACAGCACGACGCGGTTCAGGATGTGTTTGTTGTCAGCGGGGCATGTGTGTTGGTGCGCGCAGATCTTTTCCGAACAGTTAATGGCTTTAATGCCGATCTACCGCTTGTTGGATCCGACACCGATTTTTGTTGGCGGTGCCATACAACAGGTGCACGAGTTGTTGTAGTGCCATCGGCAGTTGCCCGGCACCGTGAAGCAATGTCTGATCGGTTGGGCGAAGTTTTGCCGGAGGATGTTCAGTCTGAAGCAGAACATGTCAGGGTTCGAACTGTTGTCGCGTTAACCCCTCCATCTCAACTGCCACTAACAATTCTTCAAATGTTGCTTCTTGTTCTGGTGCGAGCAGTGCTTCTTTTGGGCACCGGACGGGCTTCACGTGCAGTGACAGAGGTGAAAGCTTTCATTTCACTTCCGGCATCACTTGGGTCAATACGTAAACGTCGCGATGATGTTTCTAAGTACCGAACGGTGAGTGGCGAAGAAGTTCGAGCGCTGCAATTGCGCGGAAGTGCATATGTCACCGGTTATTTGCGTCAACGTGCACGTAAAGAAGGACTCGCTCAAGCTCAAGTTGCCGACATCGTGAAAGAATCGCCGCCCCGAAGTGCATTTGTTTTGTGGGCAACTTTGATTGTGGTGTTATTAGTGGGCTCACGTTCGCTGATTGCCGATGGCGTTGCATCGGTGGGGCAGATGTCGCCATTTGGCGGATCTGCTCGTGATCTTTTGCGGTCCTATGTATCTGGGTGGTGGGGTGCAGGTTTTGGTCAGGTGTCTGCGCTCCCCACGGGGATTGCGCTCACTGCAGTAGCTGGTGCTGGGGCGCTAGGAAACATGGGTTTGCTTCACACTCTTGCAGTGGTGCTTTTGCCTTTTATTGGGTGGACGGGTGTATGGCGATTTGCTTCGGTACTTGGCACTCGTGCTGCGCGCATCGCTGCAGTTACCGCGTATGCGGCTGTGCCTCTTCCGTACTCTTTGATTGCTTCTGGGAGGTGGGGAGCACTGCTTCTCTACGCATTAGTGCCTTGGATGGTTCATCTCACCAGAATGTTGGTGGGCTTTGCAGACTTGAGTCCGCTTCGAGACACTGAGACCATAGTGATGGTTGCATCGTCTACTTGGCGTCGTTGGTTTGCTGGACTCTCTCTGCTTACTGCAATTGGGCT
>JALRGJ010000137.1 GCA_023253435.1 Ilumatobacteraceae bacterium
TTAATACCTACACGAACAGTCACGCCTGTTTCCTTTCACTCTCGGGGACAACCGCCCACCGAATAACCCCTAAGACCCTAGTTCCCCACCCCAATTGGCGTGGGATTACGAAATCAGGCGTTGATATCTCTGTGGACAACTCGTGGATGGAAACCCATATTTTTCAGCCCATTGGCAATCTCTTCGGCAATAGCAACCGACCTGTGACGACCGCCAGTGCAACCAACTCCCACTGTGAGATAAGAACGTCCTTCAGAAATATAAGAAGGCAGTATCAGCGCCAGCAGGTCGTTTACTCGACCAAGAAACTCTGAGGTCACCTCTTGTTGCATCACAAACTCACGAATAGGAGCATCTAAACCGCTGTACGGACGCAACTCTTCATCCCAATGAGGGTTGGGAAGAAAGCGCACATCAAGAACCATGTCCACATCAATGGGGACTCCATTTTTGAAACCAAAGGAGACAACAGATAACTGCATTGAATCATTGGGATTTTCTGGGCCAAAGAGATGAACAAGTTGATTCTTCAATTGATGAATTGATAATCCGGTTGTATCAATCACAAGGTCTGCAACAGCCTTCACTGGGTTAGTTGCCACTCGCTCAGACTCGATGATTGCCTCTAATCCGGTGTTGCCATCACCGAGCGGGTGCTTCCTGCGCGTTGCCTCGTATCTCCTCACCAACTCACGGGTGGATGCCTCTAAAAAAAGAATTCGCACATTGTGACCCTGTGAACGCAAAGTAGATACAGCCTCAAGGATTCCAGCCTGATGTTTTGCGTTACCTACTACCAAACACAATTTGCTGATCTCTCCGCCAGATTCCCCGGAGAGTTCCACAACTTTGTCAATAAGGACAACCGGCAAGTTGTCTACAACAAACCAACCCAAGTCCTCTAAGTCATCTGCCGCCTGACTCCTGCCAGCACCAGATAATCCCGCAACAACAATGATGTCGATCACACTGTCACCATACTGAACCCCTCACGCCTTCACTGTACGTAGATACAGCAAGCGAGGCACCGTATGAGCCAGTGCATATTCAGGCGCACGAGCCAAAAATCCTTCTGGTGGAGACGGCTCATACATCCGTTGCAACATCAAACCGTGGGCCAACAATGTATTCACATATCGACTGAGTGGTCGATGAATAAAACGAATAAAAACATCTTTTTCCACTTCCTCGATAGTTTCTGTCTCCACCAAATACGGACCAATTCTCCAGTACTGCTCTGGCGGATCCATGATGAAATCATCAATCCATCCGCTACCTGGAGTCTGAAGTAACGGATGATTGAGGAAGAAACTGAATTGTCCACCTTTGCGCAATACGCGAGCAACCTCAGAGATGGCTGTGTCTACATCATCAATGTGTTCAAACACTAGACACGCCAATACGGCATCTTGACTCTCGTCTGAAACCGGAAGTTGAGAAGCAGATCCGATGCGATAGTCCGGACCGCCTCCACGCTGGCGAGCCACATCAATATGTAATTGAGTGGGATCTATCCCCAAAACCTGTGACCCTTGAGAAGCTAACGCACGAGCAATTTGGCCGTCACCACATCCCACATCGAGGATCGTGTGAAAGCCTTTTAGTTCCTCTATTGCTAAGGGAATGATTTGTTCTTCATATTCAGGATCAACCCCATCAGTGAAGCCATCAATCCACCACTGAGCATGCGTGTCCCACAGGCCGTTTTCTGTCACGTAGCCATGCTAGGTGTCTGTATGGAATCTTTCGTAGATTGCCTGAGCCACAGATTCCGGCAACCAACTCAACAGAGTGAGATCATCTAGCGACGCTGATTTGACCGCATTGACTCCGCCCATCTCTTTTACCAAGCGTTTAGCTCTCATCTCACCAAGCCCCGGAATTCCTTCGAGCGATGACGACACCATTCTTTTTGAACGTAGTTCTCTATGAAACGTATTGGCGAATCTGTGGGCTTCGTCTCTAATACGTTGCAGCATAAATAGAGCTTCCGATCCCCTGGGTAGCACTATGGGTTCAGATTTACCAGGAACAAACACTTCCTCAAATCGTTTTGCCAACGAAGCCACAGGAATCTCTTCTGAGAGTCCCAACTGTTTGACAACCTCAATAGCTACACCTAATTGACCTTTTCCCCCGTCAACTAAAAGCAGTTGAGGCGGATAAGAAAATTTGCCGGGCTTCTCTTCACGTTCATCAAGAGGCAGATCACGCTCATGAAGGTAGGCACTAAGTCTCCTGGTAAGAACTTCTCTCATCGCCGCGTAATCGTCATTGCCAGGAACATCTTTTACTTTGAAACGGCGATACTCCTTCTTGTTAGGAATGCCATCTTCCAGAACAACCATTGATCCCACATAGTCGGTTCCCTGAAGGTGTGCCATGTCATAGCACTCAATTCTGAGAGGTGCTTCTGGCAAACCTAAATATGACTGAAGTTCAGACAAAGCCCTACTACGTGTGGTGAAATCAGATGCTCGTTTCATTCGATGGCGACTGAATTCCTCTCGTGCATTATGTGTGACCGTTTGCTGAAGATCCTTCTTGTCTCCTCGCTGAGGAACTCGAATACTGACGGCAGATCCCTTCATATGCTTTAGCCACTCTGCATAGGTAAACGAATCTTCTGGCTCCCAAGGAACAAGCACTTGCGTGGGGATGCCGAGCGGGGGCTGATCGCCGTAAAGAGCCTCCAACACCCGATCAATCAATCTCCCTGGCGATAGCTCCTCCACTTTGTCCATGATGAAGCCTTTACGACCCACCACACGACCATGTCGAACATAGAAAACTTGTACCGCTGCCTCTAATTCATCATCAGCAATTCCAATAATGTCCAGGTCCTCGTCTCGAGCACCCACCATTTGTTGTTTTTCTAGGGCAAGTTTGACTTGAGCAAGTCTGTCGCGCATGCGAGCAGCTAATTCGAATTCCATAGCATCGGATAGTCGCTTCATATCCGCTTCAATCTTCTCTACAACGTGGTCATTGTCGCCGTTGAGAAAATCACAGAGTCCCTTTACCTGTGCGTCATAATCTTCCTTTGAAACTTCGCCAACGCACGGCCCGCTGCATTTCTCAATATGGAACAGTAAGCAAGGCCTACCAAGTCTTTTATGTTGATCAAATTTTCCTTGAGTACACGTTCTGACAGGAAAAGTTCTCGACAACAAATCAAGAGTTTCACGAATTCCCCAACTATGCAGGAACGGCCCAAAATATCGGACGCCTTTCCTCTTCGTGTTACGCATCAAAGTGGCTCGTGGCCATTCTTCATCTGTAGTTACCGCAAGCCATGGATATGTTTTGTCATCATTCAACAACACGTTGTACCGGGGTCTGTGTTGCTTAATGAGTGAGTACTCCAACATGAGCGCTTCCACTTCATTGCGCACTTCAATCCATTCGACAGATGTTGCGGCTGTCACCATGGCGGCAGTGCGAGGATGCAGTTTCTCAACATCTTGGAAATAGTTAGACACCCGATTGCGCAGATTTGCGGCCTTACCCACATAGATCACACGGCCGTGTTGATCCTTAAATTGATACGAACCAGGCGAAGTAGGAATCGTTCCGGTAGGTGGACGCTGCACCGTCATGCTGTTACTTCTTTTGCGCGGACTTTCTTGGAGCCGACTTTTTTGTTGCGGTTTGTTTTACAGCGGCCTTCTTTGTTGAAGTTTTGCCCACCACTTTCTTCTGTGCAGCAGAAACTGTCTGT
>JALRGJ010000138.1 GCA_023253435.1 Ilumatobacteraceae bacterium
CTGACTCTGTGAAATCGCGATGACGTGTCACTGTTTCTTTCAGCCACTCTTCATCGTCGCCACTGACGTGCTCCAGATCAACCATTTCATAGTTGACATTGCCGGCAAAGACGCCATCTGGGTCGTAGACGTATGCGATTCCGCCAGACATACCAGCGGCAAAGTTTCGACCAGTTGTTCCCAGCACTACCGCTCTTCCACCGGTCATATATTCACAACCGTGATCTCCCACGCCTTCCACAACAACTGTTGCACCAGAGTTGCGAACACAGAAACGCTCGCCAACTATTCCTCGAATAAAGATCTCTCCGCTAGTTGCTCCGTACCCAACAACGTTTCCGGCAATCACGTTCTCCTCGGCAACCAGTGGTGAAAGCGGATGAGGATGCAATATCAGTCGCCCACCTGAGAGCCCCTTACCAACAAAGTCGTTTCCGTCTCCGATCAAGCGCATTTGAATGCCTGCGGGAACGAAAGCTCCGAAACTCTGGCCAGCAGAACCGGTGAAGGTGATGTCGATCGTTGAATCTGGCAATCCCTTGCCACCCCAGGCCTTAGTGACTTCATATCCCAGCATGGTTCCCACCGTGCGATTGATGTTTTGGATAGGGAGATCAATGCTCACCTTGCGCGCATCTGCAATGGCTGTTTGTGATTTTTCAATCAACAACACATCAAGAGCATCTTCTAGCCCATGCTCCTGTCCCACTGAACAGTGTGGGGTGGATCCATATGGATTCAACGGAGTTGCGAGAATTGGCGAGATATCAAGTCCCTGTGCCTTCCAATGATTCACGGCCTTGCGCGCATCAATCATTTCAACGTGACCAACAGCTTCTTGAACACTTCGGAAGCCAAGGGCAGCCAGGTACTCCCGAACTTCCTCTGCAATAAATTCAAAGAAATTCACTACAAACTCTGGCTTGCCCGAGAAACGTGCACGCAGAGTTGGATTCTGAGTAGCAATACCCACCGGACATGTGTCGAGGTGGCACACACGCATCATGATGCAACCACTCACCACAAGTGGTGCGGTAGCAAAGCCGAATTCCTCGGCACCCAGTAACGCAGCAATAACTACGTCTCTTCCTGTCTTCATCTGACCATCTGCTTGCACAACAATGCGATTACGCAAACCATTCAGCATCAGTGTCTGCTGAGCCTCAGCAAGACCTAATTCCCATGGAGCCCCCGCATGCTTGAGTGATGTGAGAGGAGATGCTCCGGTACCGCCATCGTGACCGGAGATAAGAACAACATCTGCTTTTGCCTTGCTGACGCCAGCTGCAACAGTTCCCACTCCTACTTGTGACACCAACTTCACATGAATACGTGCAACGGGATTTGAGTTTTTCAGGTCGTGTATAAGTTGCTTTAAATCCTCAATGGAATAGATGTCGTGGTGAGGAGGAGGACTAATCAGACCCACCCCAGGAGTGGAGTGACGAGTTTTTGCCACCCATGGGTACACCTTGTGGCCTGGAAGTTGACCACCTTCACCCGGCTTTGCACCCTGAGCCATTTTGATCTGAATATCGTCAGCGTTCACGAGATACTCACTGGTCACGCCAAAGCGACCAGAGGCAACCTGCTTAATTGCTGAGCGTTTTGAATCCCCATTAGGCATAGGGACAAACCGCTCTGCATCTTCTCCGCCTTCACCAGTGTTGCTCTTTGCACCAATACGGTTCATTGCAATTGCCAAGTTCTCGTGTGCTTCAGCAGAGATGGACCCATAGCTCATTGCACCTGTAGAGAATCGCTTCACAATTTCTGAAACTGGTTCCACTTCTTCAATAGGAATAGATGGACGCTGGCCCACTCGTAATTCAAAAAGTCCGCGCAAAGTTGCAAGTTTTGTGGATTGGTCATCCACCGCAGATGTGTACTGCTTGAACAAGTCATATCTTCCGGATCGAGTTGAGTGCTGTAAGCGATACACAGTTTCTGGATTAAAAAGGTGAATTTCACCTTCTCGGCGCCATTGGTACTCGCCACCAAGCTCCAATTTGCGGTGTGCTCGAAGATCAGGACGCTTTGGATGAGCAGTCGCATGACGAGATGCAACTTCTGCTGCAATTTCATCAAGACCGATACCACCTAGTTGCGAGACAGTTCCAGTGAAGAACTCATCTATCAACTCATGTGAGAGTCCAATTGATTCAAAAATTTGTGCTCCTGTATATGACGCCACGGTGGAAACACCCATCTTGGACATCACTTTCAAAACGCCCTTTCCAGAGGCTTTGATGTAATTCTTTACAGCCTTGTGTGGGTCCATTCCACTGAGGGAATACATACCGGCACCATTGTCAGCCGCAATGAGATCTTCAATAGTCTCAAACGCCAAATACGGATTGATTGCTCCAGCGCCGTAACCAATGAGCAACGCCATGTGATGCACCTCACGAGCATCACCACACTCCACAACAAGCCCTACTTGAGTGCGTCGCTTCTGACGAATCAAATAGTGGTGTACTGCGCTCGTGAGAAGCAATGATGGAATTGGTGCAAAAACTTCATCGGAGTTGCGATCAGAGAGAACAACAATTCGGGCGCCGTCGTCAATTGCCTCACTGACCTCTTTGAGAACCTTCTCTAATCCAGAGCGCAGACCATTGCCACCATCGGCAACTCTGTACAGACCGCTCACCACAACAGATGCAAGATGAGGGTATGTGTTGTCATCATTGATATGAATGATTTTTGCTAACTCGTCGTTGTCAAGAATGGGAAACGGAAGTATGAGTTGCTTGCAACTTTCTGCACTTGGTGCAAGAAGATTCGACTCTGGTCCAACGCTTGTCCCTACAGAGGTCACCACTTCTTCTCGAATTGCATCGAGTGGTGGGTTAGTTACTTGAGAAAACAATTGTTGGAAGTAATCAAATAGAAGACGTGGACGCTCAGATAGCACGGCAATAGGAGTATCTGTTCCCATAGAACCAAGAGGTTCAGCGCCAGATTTTGCGGTAGGAGCAATGATTACTTTGAGTTCTTCTTCTGTGTAGCCAAACATCTGTTGCCGGCGAGCAACACTGTCATGACTATGGACAATGTGTTCACGTGGTGGCAAGTCTTCTAAACGAGTGGGACCCTGCTCGAGCCACTGCTCATACGGATATTCAGACGCCAGTTGGGTTTTGATCTCATCGTCGTCAATCAAACGGCCCTGAGCAGTATCAATCAAGAACATGCGGCCAGGCTGCACGCGTCCTTTTCTGATAATTCGAGTTGGTTCAATATCAAGCACGCCAGCTTCACTTGCCAACACCACGAGATCGTCATTGGTGATCCAATACCTACCTGGGCGCAGCCCGTTGCGATCAAGTACAGAACCGATCACAGTTCCATCCGTAAAACAGACATCTGCCGGACCATCCCATGGCTCCATGAGAGACGAATGGAATTGGTAGAACGCACGTTTCTTTGGATCCATGCGATCGTTGTTTTCCCATGCTTCAGGAATCATCATCAAGACTGCATGAGGAAGGCTTCTACCACCTAAGTGAATTAATTCCAGTACTTCATCAAATGAAGCTGAATCACTTGCATCATTTGAACAAATTGGAAACACTCGAGATAAGTCTCCAGGTATCAAATCAGTTTTCAACAGATTTTCCCTGGCATGCATCCAGTTTCTATTTCCTTTAACCGTATTTATTTCGCCATTATGGGCAATCAGACGATAAGGATGGGCAAGAGGCC
>JALRGJ010000139.1:0-303 GCA_023253435.1 Ilumatobacteraceae bacterium
CCATCTTTTCCAACAACCATTCCGGATCTTCGGGAAAACCGTTCTGAAAGCTCGGTGCTGCCCACGCTCCATTCACCGTTCCCTCAGCAGAAGCTCCGTTGTCTCCTGTGATATAGATGAAAAGGGTGTTGTCGGTTTGACCCATCTCATCTAACGCATCTAACAATTTTCCTATTTGCTCATCGGTGTGAGCCATAAAGCCCGCAAATACCTCCATTAAACGGGACGCAACTGGTTTGTATTTATCTGGGTATTCCTCCCAGCTGGGAACTGCATCGGGACGAGGCGTCAGTTTTGTGCCTT
>JALRGJ010000139.1:313-3620 GCA_023253435.1 Ilumatobacteraceae bacterium
CTCCCAGTTCCAACTGCCGAGCAAATATCTGCTCTCTCAGAACATCCCACCCCTCATCAAACTGACCCTTAAATCTCTCGATGTATTCAGGCCATACGTGATGCGGGCAATGCATTGCACCTGTTGCAAAATAAGTGAAGAACGGACGATTGGGATTGGTTGAGCGCTGCAGTTTCATCCAAGAAATTGCTTTTTCCGCTAAATCTTCACTCATGTGGTAATCATGCCGATTTTCATATGGCATCACTGGAGTTGTTTGGTCAAACATCGGTGGCTCAAACTGAGAAGCTTCAGCACTCAAAATTCCGTAGAACCTCTCGAAACCTAGACCCGTTGGCCAGCGATCGAAAGGCCCGGTGAGTGTTTGTTCATGAGCCGGCGTTACGTGCCACTTACCAAATGCCCCCGTGGAGTATCCACTTAGTTTCAGGATCTCTGAAACAGTTGCAGCCTCTTTAGGAATGATGCAGTCATAACCAGGAAATGCAGAAGCTCCCTCAGGAATATTGCCCATGTGTACTGCGTGATGATTACGCCCGGTCAACATTGCTGCACGTGTGGGAGAACACAGAGCAGTGGTATGAAACTGATTAAATCGAAGTCCGTTCTTTGCAACCCGATCAAGTGCAGGAGTAGGAACTGGTCCCCCAAATGTGCTGCACGTGCCAAATCCAACGTCATCGAGAAGAATTAAAACTATGTTTGGCGCATCTGACGAGGGAAAGTTTGCACTGACAGGAGCTGGCTCAGACTCATGAATGAGTCGCCCAAGTTTCCCGCTAAATACACCTGTGGATGATGGCAATGATGGCCCAGTTGGTTGCGCCATTTTTAACCCGCGATTCCTTTATTTTCAAACGATCGACGAATCTGGTCAACGAGGCCAGTATCTCCAGAGACCGAAATATCTCCCCTCGCCTGTGCATCAGACCACACTGTTTTGCCACACAACACATCAATAAATGTTTGCTTTGTCATTCGCACCAAGCTGGTGGCACCCCATCCGTTGGTAGGAACGGCTACACAATGACGTATGTGTAGTCCCGCCTCTTCATCACCAATTACAAATGCAACGTGATGATCTATACCTTCTACTTTTGTAGGTTCAATCAAAACACGGAGAGTGTGCACCAGATTTACTGCCGAAGAATTGGCCACAAATTTGGGATTGAAAGAATGCTGCATGAATCGATCCATAGAGAATGATCCATCCAAATGTCTTGCACGCGTCAGACACCAATTGCGAATATTTGCGGCAGGGGTTCGCTCTGCTATCGCACGTAAACACGATGCAAGGAGTTTTTTGTCGTCAGCAGTAACGCCTCGTGAACGCACAAGCCACGTACCCAACTCGGTGGCCCATCGAAGATCATTGGCCGCCATTGCCTCCTCGCATTGCCGTGCAACCTCTGAGCGCCCACCAAAGCCCTCTACAAGCCTTGAGTAACGCTCTTCAGGCTCTAGTGGAGCAAGCTTTGACTCATCGCCATCAAAGAATCCTCGCAGCCCTGTGAAGATCTGCCGAACATGATGCTCTGAGATTCCATAACGTTCAGATGTATAAAAATCTACGTCGTATAAGTCTGGCAATGTCACTCGAGTCGCAACTTCATCCATGGTCCAGCCCTTGTTAATGCCACGCACAGTTTGATCCCAGAGAAATTGAATTGAGTCTCTGTAGCGCGTACATACTTCGCGAATTTCTTGTTTACCGATGAGAGCTGGTCCATGCGCACAGACCAAGTACTCAGGAGCCCACTGAATGATGTTGTCAATTCCGGGAATTAACACACGGGGATCTCTGTATTCTTCACCACGTATTGCATACACGTTGAATAACACTGGCCATACTGAGTTATGAACACAGGTTCCCATCTCTGGAAAGTAGAAATTCACTGAATCATCGGAGTCGCTTGGAGAGTGCACTGCCTCCACTGCAAGCCCCGCGATAGTCAATGATGCTTTCTCTCCAATTGCATGCGTGATGGGCACAAACCCAGGAGTTGCTGGGGCATGGTCTGGGTTTTTATAGAAACGTCCAAGGCCAACGTTTACTACCCCATCTGGACCATCGGTGGGCAGAACAATTGCGAATTGCTCTACAAGCCCTCTGGAATACGCCGGCGAAATCTCACCCAGTGTTCGTTCTTTATTGAGTGCAATTCTTTCATGACCGAATATCGGAAGATTCTCAACATGATTCCCTTCGTCAAAGATTGCTCGGGTCCCTTCCACATAATGAAAATGCGTATAGATCACAGCTGCAATGGGAGCATCCGTCACTTCACGTAGCTTGCGCAGAGCAGCAGCCATCTCCTGAATGGACTCGCCTGTATCAACCGCAATAATTCCTTCGGGAGCATGAATAAATGTTTGATTAGAAAGCCCATTGCCAATCAGGGTCCACACGCCAGATCTGACCTCTTGAAATTGAGGTGCAATGACATTGCTCTGCTCAGCGTGACCTTGGTGAACCCTCTGGCCGCCTTCTGTGGTCACTACATTGCGGTCGTCTAGATCAAAACTGCGAGTCATGTTCTCACCCTAAAACAAATCATGAAGTGCTCTTTCATTACACAAAAGAACCCCGAGGCACTAGCCCCGGGGTTCTTTCACATTTTGCAGTCACAGTGACTGCGCTGTATCAGCTGCAGCCGCTTGTGTTGCCACAAGATGGGCATGCGTGGCAAGAGCCAGCACGTTGCATCTGCACACCACACATCATGCACATTGGTGCATCACTATGTGGGCGGTTGATTCCCTGCGGATTCGAGAGATCAGACACGGGAGCAGTTGGTGCAATTCCGAGTTCGATCTTTGTCACGAATTCATCTACTGACTCCACTGACTTTGGATCAGTTGCCATCTCACCGTTGGCGGATTCAATGACCGACTCTTCTACGCCTGGAAGTGTTGGTTGAATGCGCTCTTCACGAGTGAAGATGCCCAACTCTGCACGCTCGTCGTAGGTCATGTACTCAAGTGCCAGGCGACGGAACAAGTAGTCCATGATGGACGAGGCCATACGAATGTCTGGATCGTCTGTCATGCCTGCGGGCTCGAAACGCATATTGGTGAATGCCTCTACGAATGCTCGCAATGGAACTCCGTATTGCAATCCATAGGAAATGGACTTTGCGAATGCATCCATGATTCCGGACAAGGTGGAACCCTGTTTAGAAACAGTGAGGAACATTTCACCAGGGCGTCCGTCTTCGTACTCACCAATGTTTGCAAAGCCTTTGCAATCGGCAACGCGGAACTCGAACGTGCGGCCAGAGCGTGAACGTGGGAGCTTCTGGCGAAT
>JALRGJ010000140.1 GCA_023253435.1 Ilumatobacteraceae bacterium
AGCATCTGGCCCTCTTCTTCGTCTTCGTAGTGAGCGACCTTGTTGAAGAGAGCTTCCTTCGACTGGTTGAGGTGCTTCACGAAGTCGACGATGCCGCCCTTGTATTGGAACGTGACTTCTTGTTCCTTGCCGGCTCGTTCGTCCGTGAACACGATCTCGAGACCACGATTCAGGAACGCCATGGTCTGCAGTCGCTCGAGCACGGTACGTGCGACGAACTCGGTGCCTTCGGACGCGAAGATCGTGGCGTCGGGCCAGAACGTGACCGAGGTTCCGGTCTTGCGACCGCGGGCCGGTGTGTCGCCGGTGGCGGCCAACTTGCCTTGTGGCTTGCCGCCGTTGCGGAATTCCTGCTCGTAGCGCTTGCCGTCGCGATCGATCTCGAGAGTGACGCGCTGCGACAGCGCGTTCACGACCGACACACCCACGCCGTGGAGTCCACCGGACACCTTGTAGCCCTCGCCGCCGAACTTGCCGCCGGCGTGCAACACGGTGAGCACCACTTCGGCAGCACTTTTGCCTTTATGTGGGCCTGATGGGTATGGATCTACGGGGATTCCGCGACCATTGTCTTCTACCCGACATCCACCATCGTCTGTGAGGGTGACATTGACGCGGGTACAAAACCCTGCCATTGCCTCGTCGATGGAGTTATCGACCACCTCCCAAATGAGGTGGTGAAGCCCCGCCAAACCGGTGCTTCCGATATACATACCGGGACGTTTACGAACGGGATCTAGACCTTCGAGAACCTGAATATCTTTGGCGCCGTAATCGGCGGTGGGGTTCTTCGACGGCGACTTTTTTGATGTTGCCATGGCTAAAACATTCTACTTCTTATGGGTTGTGTGTGCTGTGTTATCGAGAACGTTTCACTCTGATATCGAGAGAATCAACTTCATCTCCAACATGTTCTTTCAATGTGTTCAGCAATTGTTGTTCTAGGAACTTCAGTTGTGTTGCCCATGCAGGTTCATCTACCTCAACAATGAGACATCTTTTTTCCAGGCGTTTTGGAGAAGCATGATCTGCCACGGAATCGCCAACAATGTGGCGCCAATGAGAAAAGAGTCCCATTGCCCCACTTTGATCAGACACCTTCATACGTTTCATCACTCTGCCGAGAACTTCTGACAAATGACGTGGCTGGCGACCCATAGGTATTTCTTCTTCGTCTGTCATGTATCACCCCCGGGATGTGAGGTGGAGGTAATAGATCCCCCAGAAATATGAATAATGGTGTTGGGGTGTGCCGCTTCTGGCAGTTCTTGCACGGTGGTCAACAACACTTGCCCCTCTGGCATATGACGCAACAATGCCTCACAGCGCTGGGGATCAAGCTCCGACAACACATCATCAAGCACCAAAAGGGGTGCTGCTCCCACTACTTCGGTCACCAAACGGTGAATTCCGAGGCGTAATGACAGGGCCAAGGTGCGAGATTCTCCCTGGGAAGCATGAGATTTGGCGGGCATTCCTTTTACTTGCAGCACAACATCGTCTCTGTGGGGGCCAACGGTGGTGATGGCTCGGCGCACATCCTCTGATCTGGCATTTGCCAACGCATGTGGTAATCCGGTTTTTCTCCACTCTGGCTCATACATCACATCAATAGGAGTGGGGCTGCTGGCCAGCAACTCGTATGACTCCGCAACAAATGGTGCCAACCGAGCCACCAACTTGGCCCGTGCCTCCCCCAGCCGGGTGCCCTTTTCTGCCAACTGGGCATCCCACACATCAAGGGTCATCTCTATCTCTTCTGTGAGTTTGCCGTTGGCTTGTTTGAGAAGAGTGTTGCGCTGGCGAATGATGCGGTCTACCTCTAACCGAAGCGAGTCATTTTTGGGCGCCAACTGTGCGAGCGCATCATCGAGTAGCTCACGTCTTCCCTCTGGCCCTTTGTACACCACCTCGAGATCTGGTGGCGCAAAGACTGTGGAGCGAACAACGCCCAATAAATCACGCACACGGGCGAGGCGTTGTTTATTCACCAACACTTTGTTTCTGCCCGCCCTATTAATTTCCGCCTCTACCAATATTTCGCGCCCATCATCATGTTCAATCCATGCGCGAATGTAAGCGGTGTCTGCTCCGTCTCGCACAAGCGCATCGTTTGGTACGCCCCGAAAACTTTTGAGGTTTGATAAATAACTCAAAGCTTCAGCAAGACTTGTTTTGCCTTGGCCGTTCAAACCAATAATCGCTGTAACGCCAGAGTTCAACTCCACCACTTCATGCTTGTACACACGAAAATCTGTGAGTTCAATGCGGCGAATCACCATGATGGTGTGATGCCCTTGCTGAACAAACTATGTGAGATCACGTTACAAACGTTGAGGCATGAGCAAGTACAAATAAGACTCGTCACCAACAGGACAAATAATTGCTGGCTTGCTAGGAATGCTTGTTGAAATAATGACTTCTTCTCCGCCACATGCATCAACGCCTTGTGACAAATAGTCAGAGTTAAATGCAAGCGTGATGTCTTCGCCAGAGAACTTTGCATCAATATCTTCAACGCTTGTTGAACCGTCTGTGAGTGTCACTGTCAGGCGAACACCTTCGCTGCTCATGCGCATGCGCACGGGTGTCATCTCTGATGCAAGCACGCGGCTGCGGCGAAGCGCATCGAGAAGTTCTTCACGATTAATGGTGGCTTCGTTCGTGTTGTTTTTAGGAATGATGTTCATGTATGGCGGATATTCCGCATTCACTAAGTGAGTCACAAGCGTCATTGTTGGAGATTGGAATGAAGCATCAATGTCGTTGAAGCGCACAATGATTTCTTCAGACATGTCTAGTAAACGACCAAGTTCGGCTAGCGCACGCGCAGGAATTAAAAATGACTTGTCGTCGCCCGCTGCTTTTTCAGCGAGGTCGCGCATTGCTAAGCGATAACCATCTGTAGCTACTAAACGAATGCCGTTTGGAGTTGATGCCATTAACACTGCAGACAAGTGAAGTTTCTGTGGGTCTGTACTTGCTGCAAGTACAACTTGTGCAAGTGCAGCCTTAAAAGATGCTGAAGAAATTGTGATGGGATCACCAGACGGCGGATTTGTTCTGGGGAACTCAATTGCGTTCAATGTAGGAATTGTGAATTGTGAGCGTTGTGCAGAAACCGTTGCGTTGTCACCTGCAAACTCAACAGTGATCTTTCCGCTTGGCATTACTCGGACAATGTCATTAATTGTTCGTGCGCTGACAAGGCCTTGGCCATCGGTATCGCCTGCAACGCTCAATGTAAATTGCAATGAGATATCTGTATCTGTGCTGGATAACACCAAAGAATCACCTGTAAGAACCATTTTCACTCCAGAGAGTGCAGGGGTGCCGGCGTTACGGGAAGAAGCAATTCGCGCGAGAGCGCCAAGTGCCTCGGACAATGTTCCTTGTTCGCTTCTGAACTTCATGACCAAACTTTCATGTTGTGAGAGCCAGTGTAAATCGGTGCAACTACCAATGCCGAGAAGTGATGTATTGAAGCAATAGTTGTAATAGGTGCTGTGGATTGTGGATGACATGCCTCAAACGCTTGTGGTTGCTGAAAACTACATGTGTACGAAACATGTGCTGTTTGCACAGGTTGCGTAGATGTAATTTTGGGCGTTGTGGA
>JALRGJ010000014.1:0-12897 GCA_023253435.1 Ilumatobacteraceae bacterium
TCACCCGAATGAGGCCTTCTTGCACCACCGTCACTGCAAGTTGTCCGTCACGTGTGTAAATGGATCCACCTGCGAGTCCTCGTGAATTAGATGTTGAAATGGCGTGTTGGTCGTACAAATGCCATTCATCTGCACGGAACGGACGATGAAACCACATTGCATGATCGAGACTTGCCATTTGAACATTGCCATCTGTCCAACCAAGCCCATGGGGCAACAAGGTGGTATCGAGAAGTGTCATGTCACTTGCGTACGTAGCAATACATGCGTGTAGAACAGGATCATCGGGCAATGAGCCAACTGCACGAAGCCACACTTTTTGACCAGTGGATTCATGGCCAGTGCGCTCCATGGGAGATCCGTCTACATAGCGCTGATCAATTGGGCGAGGTCTGTCGTACCATTCGCCCATCTGCTCCTTATATGGAGCCATTCTTGTTTTGAAATCGGGAAGTGACTCTGGGTCTGGCAAACCTTGTGGTGACGGAATTTGCCAATCGAGTCCAGGTTCAGAGGCGTGAAAACTTGCCTGCAAGTTAAAGATGACTTCTCCGTGTTGAATTGCAATTACTCGACGTGTTGTGAAACTACGACCATCACGCAAACGGTCAACTTCATACAAGATGGGAACGGCTGGGTCGCCCGGGCGTAAGAAGTATGCATGGAGCGAATGCACGTGGCGAGTGTTTTCGTCCACAGTGCGTGATGCGGCAACTAACGATTGACCAGCTACCTGGCCACCGAATACCCGGACCCGATTCTCTTCTGGCGAATAGCCCCGAAAAATATTGACTTCAATTGGTTCAAGATCGAGCAGCGTTACGAGGTCGTCGAGCGGAGAGGTCATGACCCCATAGTAGGGTCGGAGTGTGCCACTTCTCCCGCTTAATCCCGATGAATTACTCACTACTACGCGCGCAGTACGAAAGCGTCTTGATTTTTCTCGTCCCGTAGATGATCAAGTCATTCGTGAATGTGTCGAAATTGCAATGCAGTCGCCTTCTGGGTCTAACAACATGACAATGCGTTTTGTGGTGGTGCGGGACGAAGCAAAGCGCAAGGCCATCGGTGAGATTTATCGTCAGTGTTACGAGATTTATAAGTCAATGGACGGTATTTACATTGGCTCCATTGATAAAGGTGGCGAATCTGAAAACGCCCAGCAGAAGCGGTCTGCACACTCGGCTGATTTTCTAGGTGAGCACATGGGTGATGCGCCTGCATTGGTTATCGCATGTGCTGAAAGCATGCGTATGGAAAATGCACCACAAATGATGACTGCTTCAGTGATGGGCAATGTGTTGCCTGCGATGTGGAGTTTTATGTTGGCAGCACGAGCTCGTGGCTTGGGGACAGCATGGACAACAGTGCATCTCATGATGGAACAACAAGTTGCCGACATATTGGGAATCCCTATGGCAACAGTGCAACAAGCATGCCTGTCTCCACTTGCGTACACAGTAGGAACTGATTTCAAACCTGCTGCTCGACCTCCAGTGGACAGCATCATCCATTGGGATTCATGGTGACAAAACCTCGATTAGATCCAGCGTTACGTCAGCATGCGCTTGCCGCGCGTGGCTTTATGCCAGAGCAAGAGGGTGATGCGTTGTATGCAGCAGCCATGCAA
Source organism: Ilumatobacteraceae bacterium (assembly GCA_023253435.1). Lineage (GTDB taxonomy): Bacteria > Actinomycetota > Acidimicrobiia > Acidimicrobiales > Ilumatobacteraceae > UBA2093. The sequence continues at coordinate 1,631 of JALRGJ010000014.1, forward strand.
GCTGCTCAGGCAGTGCCCCATTTACCTTTTGTGGAGGTGGGATCGTATTGCGGGCGTTCCACTGTGTGGTTGGGTGGAGCAGCACGGAAAAGTGGACGAGTTCTTTTTGCAGTAGATCACCACTTTGGATCAGAAGAAAATCAACCTGGTTGGGAGTGGCACGACTCGTCACTTGTTGACCCTCGCACAGGACGTATGGATACATTGCCTTTTTTCAGGTCCACAATTCTGGATGCTGGTTTAGATGATGTTGTTGTTGCAGTAGTGGGCAACTCTCCGACGATTGCTCGTTCATGGGATACCACCGTGTCGTTTCTTTTTATTGACGGTGGACACGGTGTAGAACCAGCAACTCTCGACTATCAATTGTGGACACCTCATGTAGCGATAGGAGGGGTGCTGGCCATTCATGATGTCTTCGAGAAACCTGCCGATGGAGGTCGTCCTCCCTATGAAAACATTTACCTTCCTGCTATCGAGAGCGAGAATTTCGTAGAGATTGGTGTGGAAGGTTCTCTCCGAATCCTTCGACGCGTCTGAAACTAGTCGTACTCTTCACTTAGACCGTGAAAGGAACCTACGCATGTCGGCACGCATAAAAGACATTGAAGGTCTTCGTGCAATTGCTGTTGTATCAGTTCTCTTGTATCACGCCGATTTTGGATTTCCAGGTGGCTTTGCGGGAGTAGATGTCTTTTTTGTGTTGTCTGGCTTTCTGATCACTGGTCTGTTGCTTAAGGAACATGAATCAACACAGAAAGTAACTCTGCGAGAGTTCTGGGCTCGACGGGCTCGTCGACTTCTTCCCGCTGCTTCATTGGTCATTATTGCAACACTCATTGGAGCCGTGTTTCTCCTCGATCCCATCTCACGAGAACGGCTGACGGCTGATGCTTTTTCAGCCGCAGGTTTTGTGGCAAACATTCGTTTTGGCGCGGTGGGTGCTGATTATTTTGCAGCACAGCAGAGCCCGTCTGCTCTACAACATTGGTGGTCATTAGCTGTTGAAGAACAGTTTTATTTTGTGTGGCCAATTGCCATCGCATTGCTGTGGAAATGGAGACCTCAGCGACGAGTAGTTGCCCTTATGTCTCTGTGTGTGTTCACGATGAGTGTGATCACTGGTGTAGTGCTCACTCACTCTGGTTCACCGTGGGCGTATTACGGGCTACATAGCCGAGCATGGGAGCTTGCTGCGGGGGCTGGATTAGCTGCGATCTTTCCTTGGGTGCGCGGTCTTGCTTTTGTTCGATCATTGCTTGGTTGGTGTGGCCTTGGGGCTATCGCTACCTCGATGTTTGTATTAAGTGACTCCACGGCATTTCCTGGAACGGCCGCATTACTTCCAGTACTAGGAACAGTTGCGGTTCTTCTCTCAATTGGCGTGAATGGTGGACCAGCAAGAATTTTGTCGCTACCTGTCATGCAGTGGTGTGGCTTGCGTTCATATTCGTTGTATCTCTGGCACTGGCCGATTCTTATTTTGATGAATGCTAAATGGGGGCCAAGCAATACATGGATGCGAATCAGTGCACTGTTACTAGCTGCGCTACTTTCAGAACTCTCGTTTAATTTTGTAGAGAACCCCGTGCGGCGTTCACCAAAACTTGTGAAGAGCGCAGTCGCATCGCTTCTCATGGGTGGAGTTCTTGTTGTCTCCACTGTGGTTGTTGCCGCTACTGTGCGCTCAGGAAGTTCTCTTGCCAGTACTGGTGTAGTGGCAGACACAGTGCCTCAGTTAAACACCACAACCTCTGTGCCCGCCACGAGAGCAGCTTGGCTGAATGAATTACAACTGGCAATCAGTAACACTTTGCAGCCTGCTATCGAATCTGCTCTGGCTCTCTCTGGTGTCCCTGATAATCCACTGCCAAGCGTTGAGGATGCTCCTGAGGATAAAGCCACGATTTATACAGATCAATGTTTGGCAACGTATCGAATGCGTGATAATCCACCGTGCGAATTCGGTGATGTTGCATCAACGACTAAAGTCGTGCTGTTTGGGGATAGCCATGCGGCCCAATTATTTACCGGACTTGAAAAGGCATCTCGAGAAGCTGGTTGGAAACTCATTTCGCTCACAAAAATGGGATGTCCAGCCGCCGACATTCCTGTTCGACACGGTGATTCCCCCACATATCCCGAGTGTGAGGATTGGAGACCAAACACTATTGATCGGATAGTGAAATCAGATGCCGATGTAGTGATCATCGTGAACTACTCGTATCCCACGAGAGACAAGAAAGGCAGTTACGGGCCAAGCGCTTGGGCCGAGGGAAATCGTCGCACTATCGAACCCATTATTGCTTCAGGAAAGAAAGTTTTATTGTTGTCAGATACTCCCACTCCATTTATGGATATCCCTGTCTGTCTTGCAAAAAACACCACAAGCATTTCGCGCTGTGTTCGAGCTCGTGCCACCACCGTCAATAGCCCTCGCATTCGACGCGAGAAAGAAATGGCAGAGTCAGTAGGGGCGATGTACTACGACACATCAGATTTCGCTTGTGGACCAAAACTCTGTCCGCCAGTTATCGGAAACATGGTGGTGTACATGGATAACAACCACATCACAGATACGTATTCAGAGTCGCTTGCCCCATATCTCAAGATGGTGGTGCAAGCAGCGCTCGCCGATTCTTAGATACTGCGAACTTGCAAGTGTGCGTTTTTGCGCGGCATTGGCTTGGTGAACAATGTGGATGCAGGTGATCCGCCACTGATGGCGTCTGCAGCCATGATCACTGATGCTGCTGTGTAGGCACTGTATTCCTCTGCAGGAAAACGTTCCATCACTTTTTCTGGATCTGTGGGGTACACAATGCCTGTCCAGTACGCACCGTCTTCACGGCGATGGGGAAGTGTCCACAGCAACAATTCGCGTGCAGTTTCACGATCACCGATGGCGCAATGGGAAATTGCACATTCAGATGTTTCCGCTGCGGTTACCCATTGCTCGTCAAACACGCATCGAACGCCACGATCATCGAGAACAAACCTGTCCCATCCTTCAGCCATTCGAGCTTTCGCTCGCACACCGGTCAGCGCTCCGGTGAGAACGGGGTAGTACCAGTCCATAGCCCAGCGTTCTTTTGGTTCAAATGCAGAGAGATCTGTATTGATGATGTGATCAATAGTGTCTGCTGCCGCTGTCCATTGTGGCTGAGGGTCTCCCAGTAGATCTCCAAGCGCCACACCACAATGCAATGCGTGACGAATACTGGAACAACCAGTGAGAAGTGCGTAGTCCCACGGAGTGGAATCAACTTCTCTGGCCCACAACGGCAGTCCATCGGCACGGCGCATGCCCAATACCCAGTTGAGTGCATGACGAACAGTGGGCCATAGTGATGACACCGCTGCGGTATCTCGTGTGCACAACCAGTGGGTCCATACACCCACCGCTATGTAAGCGTTCACATTGGTATCTAACTTGGCATCTTCCACTGTGCCATCAGGCATGTAGTAGTTAAACCACCAACCATCTGCATCTTGGTTATTTGCCAACCATTGATAAGCAGAAAGTGCAGCGTTGTCTCTACCCATAATGTTGAGTGCGATAGCTGTTTCAACATGATTCCAAGGGTCACAGTGACCATTTGGGTACCAAGGGATCATTCCGTTTGAGAGTTGTAACGCCTCAATGGAATCTGCAGTACGAGCAAGGTCTGCGGTGGACAGAATGCCGGGAAGGTGCGGGAATGGTCGACTGCTCATGAGTTCACCTGCTTGGTGCAATAGATGATGTAGCTCTTGCCAAGTACAGGACTTAACACTTTTTCTGCAACACGAGTAACAGTGGGGCCTTCCATGATGTCCCACTCCAAAAACTTGCGGTATTTGGTAACCAACGGGTGATCATTGTTGCGAGGTCCAACAGCACACTTCAACCACCAATACGGAGAATGCAAGGCGTGTGCATGGTGAGAGTCACGCACGGTGAAACCAGCTGTGCGCATTTTTGCTTTCAATTCTGTTGCAGAATAAATACGAACATGTCCGCCCTCGCTCTTTGGAGCGTGGTACTCGTCTGACAGCATCCAATTAATTTTTTCAGGGAACCAGGTGGGCACCGTTGCTGCCAGAGTGCCGCCAGGTTTTAAGACTCTGTAAAACTCACTAATAGCGGCGACGTCATTTTGTATATGTTCAAGAACTTCTGAAGTGACAATGCAATCAAACATGTTGTCTTCAAAGGGAAGATTGGTGACATCTCCTCGCATCACACCACCAAAACTTGTGGTGGGAATTTCATGTTCGTGGATCATCCCGCCAAAAATTGCACGTGTGCTGTCCATTTCGTTGTGTGCCCAATCGAGAGCAAATACCTGTGCTCCTTGACGTGCAGCTTCAAATGCGTGACGCCCAAAACCTGCTCCAGCATCAAGAAACAGGTCACCAGGTTTCAGGTTGAGTTTGTTGAATCGGACAGTCAACATGTCAACGAACCCTTAGTTTTTGTTGATTGTGGGGCATTTCTAGCACTTCTCGGTATTGGTCCACTGTGAGTTCGGCGCACCGACGCCAACTCCATCGAGAAACAACTCGGTCTCTGCCAGCTGCTCCCACTCTTGCTCGCAGTTCCGGGTTGTCGAGACCTTTTGCAATGGTGTTGGCAAGAGCAGCGGCGTCGCCGGCAGGGCATTGCAACACAGTGTCGCCATCCGCACCGGTTACTTCTGGGAGCGCTCCACCATCTGTGGCCACCAGACAAATGCCAGTGCTCATTGCCTCAATTGCAGGTAGAGAAAACCCTTCATACAAACTGGGAACAACTGCAAGCTCTGCTTCTGCATACAGCTCAACGATGCGTTCGTCAGGAACACCAGAGACAAAGTCAATGTAGGGCAAAAGACCAAGTGACTCAATGAGATCCATGCTGTGACCTGGCCGTGGCTTGCCAATGATGGTGAGTCGAAGTTCTCTGCCTTGTGAACGAAGTTGGGCCATTGCCTCTAACAAATATGAAAGACCTTTTAAGGCAACATCTGCAGATGCTGTGGTAATTAAACGACCAGACTGACGCGCGACAGATGGAAGCGGTTTGAACAGTTCTGGGTCTACGCCAACAGGCACAAGACGCATGCGATCAAGTGAGACACCCATGTCTTTGTTGATATCGCTGATGCTGTTTTCACTCACCACAACAATGCGCGGCATTTTGCTTGCTACTTTTCCTTGCATCTCAACAAAGGAATACCAACGCTTCACCGCACGACGTTTCCGCGCAGTGGGGGCGTGGCTCATTTCTAATTCACGATCTTTTGTAATGGGGTGGTGCAAAGTCACAACAGTAGGAATAATTTTTTCAATTTTCAGAATGTCCCAACCAAGACACTGATTGTCGTGCACTAAATGAAAATCTTTTGCTCGAGGCTTGAGAGCTCTGTAGGCACGTTTTGAAAAAGCAAGAGGTTCAGAGAATTGTCCGGTGAGAAAGCGCCCAGTCTCTACGAGATCGGGCCATGACTTGATTTCCCAATACCCCGGTAAACGGCCGGGGTAAAGATCGTTGAAGATATCCAGGCTTGGCAATTTGTGCATTGTGATTCGGTCATCAAGAACCGGGTAGGGCTGACCACCAAAAACTTCTACAGAGTGCCCAAGGTCTACGAGCGCTTTAGTGAGATGACGCGTGTATACCCCTTGCCCACCAACATGGGGTTTTCCGCGATACGTGAGGTACGCAATTCGCAAAGGCCCGTTGGGGTCGTAGACGCCTGACATAGGCGTTTGAGGCTAACTGGCAGAGATCTGAAAGGCTCGGGTGCGCCGCTGCACAAGAACACCGAGGCTGATGAGTAGAGCCCAAATATATGGTGCATTTCCCATGCGGGAGTAGGGCGTTTGGCCCTCGCGCAATGAAATCGTGAAATCCTCAATTGCCTGCTCGGAAATTCCTGAACGATTCATCACGGTGCCCGCTGGCGAAACAAATGCGCTAAATCCAGTGGGCGACACTTGAACAAGCCATCTCCCTTGTTCTCTCGCTCGTAGACGAGAAGAAGCAATTTGTTGAGTTTGCAAAATTGTCCATGTGTAACTGGAACCATTTGTGGGGTTCACAATGAACGTTGCTCCGTCCGTAATTCCTTCATTAACGCGTCCACCAAAAAACACTTCCCAAGAAATCGCAACAGCGGCACGTGTTCCTGCAATGTCTAACCACCCTCGTGCATCTCCAGCTCGGGCATCACGAGGGACGAGATTTGTGTTTGCCCCAACAGAGGAGAGGAGAGTACGCATGGGCATGTATTCACCAAAAGGCACTCGACGCACTTTGTCGTAACGACCACTGATCACGCCATCTGGTTCAATAACAATCTGTGCGTTAGTAAAACCATTTGGGCCAGAGTCTTCTGTAATTCCCACCATGAGGGGAACGTTCAATCTCTTAGCCTCTCTGGAGAGTTCTTGATACTCCAGACTGTCAACGAAGAGTCCATCGCCAGTTTTGTTAATTACGTTTTCTGGCCACACCACAAGATCACGTTTCTCATTTGGTGTGATCTTTTTTAGTGCGTTGAGGTGTGTCAAAAAAACATCTCGAGAGTTTGAGTACACAGCATGGGTACCTTGCTCGCCGCCACCTTGCACAAACGTGATGGACAGAGTTTCTCCTGTATCACGAGTTCCGTCCCAGAAAATTCCAACACCACTCATGAGCAGTATGGCGAGAAGAACTTTTGGTCGCGAAAAGAGTAGGGCTAGGAACAGTGTGAGAACGGAGAGCCCAATTGGCCCTACAAATGGCGAGAGTGCAGAGAGGGGACTTGATGACTGTGAGATGGCAAGAGTTGCCAGAGGGACTCCTCCAAAAGGCCATGACAAGCGCAATGTTTCCACGAGTGCATGGGTAACTACCAAAGCTGATCGATGAGAATTTTTGCTTCGCGCTAAACGAGACGACAAAAGCGATGCTGCCCCGTGCAGTGAAGCAAAGAGTGCAACGGTGATGAGATAACCAGGAGCAGTGAGAAACCACATCCATGCAAGTGATGGCAAGAACCAAAAGATCCCAAATACAAAACCGCTCAGAAATGGATGGCTGTCTCGTTGCCTCCACGAGACACGCGCATACATGGCTACCCCAAGAAATGCCAGTGGCCACCAACCCCAGGGTGGCATTGAGGCTGCTACACACACCCCAGCAAGTGCCGATGCACTGTGTTTCTTAATCACTAAATGAATACCGCAGTAAGGCGAGAGTGTGACTCACGAGGCAAATTTACAATGTGGTGAGATAGGAAATTGTTTCACCAGCAGCGTGGCGAGCTTGTTGCACGCATGCCGGGACTCCAATTCCTCTATAGCTTGCACCGGCAAAGTGAATTCCGGGAGCTGAAACCGAAAGTGAGTGTTCCATCTCCTCCAACTTTGCAAAGTGATGAGGGCGGTATTGAGGGAAAGATTCTGCCCAACGGCTTGTTCGAATTTCTGAGGGCGTGAAGTCAACTCCCATGTGCAACTTCATATCTGCAAGGGCCATATTGACAAGTGAATCGTTATCAAAATGCATAACGTCAAGACCGTCTCGTCCTAATGAGACTCGCAAAATCATTGATCCGTCATCTGGTCTCCAGTGAGCCCATTTGTTGGAACCAAATGACGCTGCTGTGACCCAACGTTGATCGGGCTTGGGTACCAAGTATCCGCTTCCCGTGAGGTTTCTTGGCCACTGTGTGGCCGGAATTTTCATTGTGATCAGCACAACAGATGCGTGCGACCATTGAGCAAGCAATTCAGATGCTCGGGAACTTAATGGCTGGATAAACGAGGCACTGTGCTTTGCAGGCGAAGCAACGATGACGGCATCACATGAGAAGGTGTTGGATTGTGTTGAAACTTCGTAGTGAGTGTCAACTTTTTCGATTGCCTGAACTGTGTTTCCCGTGTGAACAACTCCACCAAGTGCAATCAATCGTTGATGCAATGTCTCAACAAGTGCACCCATTCCGCGCAATGGGGAACCAAAGATGGGGGAGCCGGGCGAAGTATTTGCTGCTTTCCTTGCTTTTCCTGCTGCAATCAACATGCTTCGACTAGTGGTGAGTGCCGCAAGTTGCGGAACCGCAGCCATAGAAAAGTTGTCTGTATCGGCGCCATAGATGCTTCCCACAAGTGGATCAACAAGCCGCTCGTGCACTTGGTGACCAAATCGTTTGCGAATGTAATGACCGATGGAGTCGGTGTCCTCTGTAGCAGGAAGAAATGGTTCTAACGCAGCGCGCAATTTTCCGATGGGTGAAATGAGTGAAGACATCGCAAATGCCCGCACTTTGGCCGGTACTCCCAGCAATAAATCACTTGGAATCTCATGCATGCCGTTATGCCATACATAAGCGTGAGCCCCAGTTGGAGAAGTGAGTGCAGCTCCTAGGCCAAGTTCACTTGCCAGTTGCGATGCCCACGGAACTCGGGTGAGAAATGCATCTGCAGCCTCATCAACAGCAGGGAGGCCCGCAAAGGGAGATGTTTTTATGAGCCCACCAACCCGTTGCGCTGACTCAAGGACAATCACTTCAACTGGAATTGGTGAATCAACCAACACCGTGAGCGCAGAGGTGAGGCCAGCAATGCCTCCTCCTATGACTACAACACGACGTGGTTCATTCATGCGTTAATAACTCTTTTTGCAAGTGCTGCGATCACTGTTGCATTGTCATTGACACATTCGGTTCGGGCAAACGCCAGACCGTGAGTTGCTGCATGTTTTTTGGCCTCAATGTCAAGGTCATATAAGACCTCTAGGTGATCAGCCACAAATCCACATGCAGAAACAAGAACGCCATCAATGGGTTCATCAGTGTTCCGCGTTTGGGCAATTTGATCGATCACTTCCAAAATGTCTGGGCCAATCCAGGGCTCTGGAGTTCTGCCCGCTGATTGCCACGCGATAGACCATTGAGACCAACGGGTCAGACCTGCACGCTCCGCCACAAGTTCTGCAGTTGCTCGCAACTCCTCTGGATATGGATCTCCACCATCAATGATTCTTTGCGGCAGTGAATGGGCTGTAAACAAAACTTTGGTTCGCTCTGGCAGAGAGGCAAGTTTTTTCTTCATATCTGACGCGAGAAAATCAATGAATGCATCTTCCCGTGCCCACGAATCAACACCAACTACTTCAATGTTGTGTGGTGCTGCTGCTTCCCGAACACGACCAATGTATTGACCAATGGAGTAGGAGGAATAATGAGGAGCCAACACGAGCCCCACAATTTTTGTGAATCCCAATTCAGCAACCTCGGCCACTGTCTCCTCAATGAATGGCGTGGCATGTTTGAGCCCAAGGAACACCTGGTATTGACCAGGTTGAACGTGATCTAGTTCTCGTTGTAATGCATCGCGTTGGGCTTCTGTGAGTTGTTTGAGGGGTGACAGACCACCGATTGCCTCATACCGGTTAATGAGGTCTTGTAACTGTTCGTCTGTTGGTGGGCGTCCTCGTCGAATGTCTGTGTAGTAAGGAAGAATTTCTTCTTTTGTTCGGGGTGTCCCATATGCCATCAGCACAACGGCTGTTCGGGAACTGTTTTCAACACTCATTTGTTTCCACCTGCATGTACGAAATTAACGACTTCCTCAAGAACTCCTGGGTCTGTATCTGGTTGAACACCATGACCCAAGTTAAAAATATGACCGGGGTGACCAGCATTGTCTTCTAGAACTTTTTGTGTTCCACGTAGCGCAACATTGGTGCCAGCAAGCACGAGGGCAGGATCAAGATTGCCTTGCACCACAGTGTTAGCCCCCAAACGCTGACGTGCTTGAGAGATGGGAGTACGCCAGTCGAGACCAATCACTGAGTTGCCTACCGAGTTCATTGATTCCAGCAGATGATCGCAACCAATTCCGAAATGGATGCCAGCAACATGTGGGAATCGTTCACTCAATTGCTCAAATACGGCAGAGGAGTGGGGGAGAACAAACGTGTCGTAATCAACTTTGGACAAAGAACCTGCCCACGAATCAAATACTTGAAATGCTTCAGCCCCGCCATTGAGTTGAGCAGAAATAAATTCAACAGAGTGTTGGACTAAGCGATCCATAAGGGAATGCCACAGTTGTGAATCGGTGTGCATTAAGCGTTTTGTGTTTTGGTAGGTCTTGCTGGGTCTGCCTTCAATCAGATAACTGGCAACGGTGAACGGAGCACCAGCAAATGCAAGAAGTGGAACTTGTAGTTCTTCGACAAGAATGTCCACTGTTGCGCGAACGTATGAGATGTCATCTGGCTCGAGCGGACGCAGTCGAGCCAAATCGTCTGCGCTGCGGAAAGGTTGGCTAGCAACTGGCCCAGTGCCTGGAGCAACATCTACCCCAAAGCCAACGGCATGGGGTGGAACAACAATGTCTGAGTACAACACCGCGGCGTCTACGCCGTACCTGCGCACGGGCTGCAGGGTGAACTCAGCTGCGAGTTCTGGCTGTTTGATGGCTTCAAGAATGCTGCCGTCTCCACGAATCTTCTTGTATTCAGGCAAGCTTCTTCCGGCTTGGCGCATGAACCATACGGGGATTCGACTGGCCTTTGTACCCCTCGCTGCGGCAAGGAAAGGATCGTCGGGGAGACTTGTCATAGCGCTCTCACGCTATCGGCGGTTATCTCCTGGCATCTGACGAAGTCGCGCATCTATACGGGCAACACGGGTTCGTGCCGGCGGATGTGTTGTGACCAATCTGTCGCGCCACCGTGTAGACCTCTCGCCGTGTCCGCTTTCAATCACTATGCGTAGAGCGTTGCGGAGCTGTTTCCCAAAGCCCATGTTCACCACTGTTTCATCGGCTTTGAACTCTGCACCTACACCAACGATGTTTCCTACGTACTGAGAAAAGGTGACAACTGCAAGAAAGACCCACGAAACAATTGTCAGGATTCCTGCGAGAGTTCTTCCTGCAAAAACACTCCATTGCGACTTAGCAACAAATGTGTCCGTAGCCGCATGAGCGATGTTCTGAAACAAGAAACCAATTTGAGCAAGAAGGACAATAGGAATTGTCAGCCATTGTCCAACAGTGAGTGCGATGGTGTGCATTCCTAAGTGATGACTCAGTTCATGAGCAAGCACTCCACATAAATCATCTTGAGACAAATTCTTTACAGCCCATGATGAAACAACTACGAGGTGACCACCTGAAGCAAACGCGTTCAGATCCTCAGAGTCTGAGACTGCGAGAACAAATTTTGTGGGGGGAATGTGATTCGCCTGCGCAACTATTAACCAAGATCTGTTCAGGATGTCTTGTTCTTCGCGAGTGGGTTT
>JALRGJ010000014.1:12907-15787 GCA_023253435.1 Ilumatobacteraceae bacterium
AGCAGTCGACGCAACAAAAGCTTTTGTACTGGTCGTAAAAACAATGACCCACCAAGCAGGAACCAAACGATGGCAAACATGGGAAGTGAAACATTCACGAAGAAGTGAGCAACCCACCAAAATGCAGTCACCGCCACAAGCCAGGCGGGGATAAGAGCCAGAACAGGAGCAATTGCTGCAATCGCATAACCATCAAATTTGCGCGTGCGCTGAAGGTGGGTGGTGCGAGGCATGAACCTCTAGTCCACCAGCGAAACGGCGCTAGGTCAAACATGCCGGCATCTTTGGGGTCTCATCTGGTCACCTACACTCAAGGCATGACTGCACCAACTATTCCTGGCGCTGAACCTCTGTCTCATGTGGGCACCGGTGATGCGGGCGTTCTTGTTCTCCACGGTTTCACCGGTAACCCCGGATCAATGCGAGGACTCGCAGAAGCGTGCGCAGGAGCAGGCTTTCACGTGGAAATGCCTCAACTTGCTGGCCATGGCACGGCAATGGAGGACATGATCCCCACTCGTTGGGCAGATTGGAGTCGTGATGTCGAAGCGGCCTATCAAAAACTTGCAACTCGGGCCAACAAGATTGTTGTGATGGGTCTTTCCATGGGTGGATCACTTACCTTGTGGATCGCTGCACAACACCCAGAGATCGCAGGAATTGTGTGTGTGAACCCCGCAACACAGCCTCAAGATCCCAGTGTCATGGACATGATTCAGGGAATGATCGATTCGGGAACTGAAGTGATGGACGGGATTGGTTCAGATATTGCAGAACCCGATGTTGTGGAACTTGCGTATCCCGGCACTCCTCTTGCACCATTGCTCTCATTTCAAGTAGATGGATTACAACCGCTCTCTCAGCGTTACAACACCATCAAAATGCCGTTACTACTTTTTACATCTACTCAAGATCACGTTGTATCTCCCGCAGATAGTGATGCACTCGCACAGGCATATGGCGGATCTGTAGAGCGCGTAATTTTGGAACGTAGCTATCACGTGGCAACTCAGGACTACGACAAACAGATCATCTTTGATGGTGCTGTCGCATTCGCCCAACGCGTGACCGCATGAATCTTCACTGGCTCATTGCCAGCATCCCAAGTCCGTCATCGGGCTCCATACACATTGGGCCACTGCGTTTGAACGCATATGGATTGATGATCGCACTTGGGGTCATTGTTGCCGTTCGAATTGGTGGTAAGCGCGCGGAGAAATCTGGCGTTGGTACAACAGATGACTTGTCTGCCATTGCGATGTGGGCAGTTCCTGCAGGGGTGATTGGTGCGCGGTTGTATCACGTGGTCACAGACATAGACCGCTTTCGGGGGCAATGGGGAGACACCGTCAAAATTTGGCAAGGAGGCCTTGGCATTTGGGGTGGTGTTCTCCTTGGAGTCCTCGTTGGTATGTGGCGTGCAAAGACACGCGGTCTCAGCTCACTAGGGATGGCATCTGCAGCGGTGCCAGGTATTGCAGTAGCTCAGGCAATTGGGCGTTGGGGCAACTGGTGGAATCAAGAGTTATTCGGCAGGCCCACCTCTCTCCCGTGGGCACTAGAGGTGTCTGATTCCACTGCTGTGCAAGCAGGTTTTACTGCGGGAACCACTTTTCATCCTACGTTTTTATATGAGTCACTCGGGTGTGTGTTGTTGGCGTGGTGTCTTATTCGCATTGAGAAAAAATGGCAGCCTCGTCCAGGCCGACTCGTGGCGTGGTACGCGATGGGCTACACCTTGATGCGTTTCTTTATTGAGGGATTGCGTATTGATGAAGCCCATAAGGCAGGTGGGCTGCGACTTAACCAATGGGTGTCTATTGCAGTCTTTGTGATTTCAGTGATGTTCTTACTCATTGACGCCCGGCGTTCTCCAAAAGCCTCTTCAGCGTCTACGGTCATAGACCATGAGTGAATGTCTGTATGAAGTAGTGGAGCCTGGCATAGGCCTCATCACCTTTAATCGTCCCGATCGCCTCAACGCTTGGACTGCACAAATGGGCGACGAATATTTTGCTGCCATCGATAAAGCGGTTGCTGATCCGCGAGTGCGCGTCATTGTGGTAACGGGTGCTGGCAAGGGATACTGTGCCGGCGCAGACATGGGAACCTTGCAAGCTATTCCTTCTGGTGATGCACCAAAGAGTGACAAGCCAGCGGAGAGCAGTGGAAACATTTTGGATGGTCGCATGCAAGATGAGATCACACGAATTCCTAAACCCGTTATCTCTGCAATCAATGGCGCAGCGGCTGGGCTTGGATTAGTCCAAGCACTAATGTGCGACATCCGTTTTGCTGCAGATACTGCAAAGTTCACTGTTGCATTTTCTAAGCGCGGACTTATCGGCGAGTACGGAATCTCATGGATTCTTCCTCGACTCATTGGTCCGGCAAATGCTCTTGAGCTCATGATGTCAAGCCGAGTGATCATGGCAAGTGAAGCGCACTCAATGGGCATGGTGAATCGTGTCGTGCCAGCCGACAAATTGATGGAAACGGTCATGGAGTACGCAACGGATCTTGCGATGAATGTGTCTCCATCTTCTATGGCGGTCATGAAGCGACAGGTGTATGGCGACTACAACACCGATGTTTCCACTGCAAGCAAGGAAGCATTGCGCTTGATGCGTGAGTCATTCACACGGCCAGACTTTAAAGAAGGTGTACAAAGCTTCTTGCAAAAGCGCCAGGCCGAGTTTCCGCCTGTGCATCCCAACGCATGAATAACTCGTTTCCCAGAATCACCTGAGCCGAGGGCAGGGTGGGCTCGTAGGCTGGAGAACCGTGACCCAGTCAGGTAGCCCCATCTCTGAAGCCGATGTTGCCAAAGTGGCTCGTCTTGCTCGCCTCGATATTGATTCCAGCCAAGTGCATCACTTC
>JALRGJ010000141.1 GCA_023253435.1 Ilumatobacteraceae bacterium
GCTGCTGGTCTCACCGTGGTTGTGGCTGCCGGTAATAGTTCTGCAGATGCGTGCTCGTTCTCTCCAGCGCGCGCACCTTCCGCTCTCACCATTGGCGCAATCAATAAAGGTGATACACAAGCCTCCTACTCAAATACTGGCTCATGCGTTGACATGTGGGCTCCAGGCACAGGCATTACCTCAAGTTGGATTGGTGGCGCCTCAGCCACAAACACAATTTCTGGCACTTCAATGGCATCGCCACACGTTGCAGGTCTTGCTGCTCGCCTGGCACAAGCATTCCCTGGAATTTCAAGTTCAGAGATCACTGCCAAGCTCACTGCAAACAAGTTGTCTGCCCTTTCTGTCACCTCGTTTGCAGAAGAGCCACCCGCAGATACCACGACAACCGTTGACCCTGGCGTGACTACAACAGTTCCATCCATTGCCCCCACCACCACTGCCCCGGTTGTCACCACCGTCCCCCCATTGGTGACCACAACAACAGTGAAGGCACCAGGCAAGAAAGCAGTTGGCAAGCCTCGCCGATTCGCTATGAAGTACGAGACTGAAAATGGCGTGACATCACTGATGGCATCGTGGGTAGACGATCAGACTCCTGAGATGTATAAGTTGGAATGCACACGTAATAAGGATAAAGAAGTCAAAGAAGACGCTGCAGATTCACTCGATGCAGAATCATTTGAAGCCGAGTCTGGTGTATTCATTAGCCGCGCCAATGTAAAGGTGAAGGCCAATGGTCGCTCAGAAGCAGCAGTTGTGATGGCACCTAAGGCAAAGTCTCTGTGTTGGATGATCGCAATGATTGGAGATGCCAAGAGTCGTCGTAGCAACGTTGCAGTGGTGCCAAAGCCAATCACTGTGGCACCGGTTCCACCAGCTCCTGTGGTCACCACCACTACGGTGCCTGGCCAGGCCCCCATCACCACGCTGCCGCTACCTTCCACAACAGTGGCCCAATCAAGCCGAACAACTACCCCACCTCGGGCCACCACCACAGTGGCTCCACGGCCGGCTCCGGCTCCAACAACCACAAAAGCACCTTCCACTAACCGTGGAAACTCGGGGAACTCCAATTCAAAAAATGAGAAGGACTAATCCCCACAGGTGAGTAAAAAGACTGATGGATGATGCCCTAGCATCATGGCCATGGCATCATCCATCAGCACACTTTCTGACATCATCCGCGTTCACGGTGAAGGTCGTCCAGACCATCCGTGCCTGATTGAAGGGTCTCGCACTCTTACGTGGAAACAGTTGTACGACAGAGTGCAACGTGTGGCAAACGGACTGCAAGCTGCGGGAGTTGGCCCAACAGACAGAGTTGCATTCCTGGAGAAAAACGGAATCGCCCACTTTGAAATGGCTTTCGGTGCAGCACTACTCAATGCGGTCAGCGTTGATGTGAACTGGCGACTCGCAGCTCCTGAAGTGGAGTACATCGTGAACAATGCTGAAGCAAAGGTTCTTGTAGTAGGCAGCGACTTTGTGCCCATTCTCGATCAGATTGCATCCAACCTCACCACTGTCAGTTTGATTCTTGTTATTGGCGATCATGATCAATACGCAAACTGGAACGCTTGGATAGATGGTCAACCAGCAGGTGACCCAGGCATCAAGATGTCTGCGGACGATATTGCGTTTCAGCTGTACTCAAGTGGTACCACCGGCAGGCCAAAGGGCGTCATGCTCTCGAATGCCAACTTGTTTGCCATTGAATCTTTGATTGAAGACATCTGGGGTATGAACGAGAACTCCATCAATATGGCTGCTATGCCTCTGTTTCACATTGGTGGCAGTGGATGGGCAACAGCCGGAATGATGAAGGGCTGCAGCACAGTCATTGTTCGCGACATTGACCCCGTAGGTCTTATTTCACTAATTGGCGAAAAAAGAATCACTCACGGATTCTTGGTACCAGCGGTTCTCCAATTCATGGTGGGCGTTCCTGGAGCTGAAAGTGCAGACTTCTCAAGTCTTGAACTCATCGCTTACGGAGCTTCACCAATTAGTGAAGCAGTACTGACACGAAGCCTTGAAGTATTCGGATGCAATTTTGCTCAGGTCTACGGCCTCACCGAGACCACTGGTGCAGTGATGAACTTGCTGCCAGAAGATCATGATCCAAACGGCCCCAACAAGCACCGCCTACGTAGTTGTGGCTTACCTGGCCCTGGCGTTGAAGTGCGCATCATGGATAACGACACAGATACAGAGTGCGCCACCGGTGATGTGGGAGAGATCTGGGTGCGCTCAGCACAAGTCATGGTGGGCTATTGGAAGATGCCAGAGGAAACTGCGAAGTCAATTACTGCAGATGGCTGGTTTAAGACTGGCGATGCCGGCTACCTAGACAAAGACGGTTATGTCTACATTCACGACCGAGTAAAAGACATGATCGTGTCTGGTGGCGAAAACGTGTACCCAGCAGAAGTAGAAAATGCTCTCATGTCACACCCTGCGATTGCAGACGTAGCAGTGATTGGAATCCCGCATGATCGTTGGGGTGAAACTGCACTCGCTGTTGTAGTGCGTGCACCTGGAGTGGAAGTCACTGAAAAAGAGATCATTGACTACTCCCAAACCTTGCTGGCAAAGTTCAAGTGCCCCACTCAAGTGGTGTGGGCAGATGCACTTCCACGTAACCCGAGCGGAAAAATCTTGAAGCGCGAACTTCGCGAGCCTTACTGGGCAGGGAAAGAACGTCGCGTTAACTAAAAACCGATAGCGCTGATTTTGTTAGCGCAGTAGCGATCCGCCATCACATGTAATGACTTCACCAACTGTGAATGCTCCTGCACGTGAACACAAGAAGATTGTCAGACCAGCAATATCTTCTGGGGTGCCTACACGGCCTGTTGGGTTTGTACGGCCCACCGCATCCCAGTCGGTGCCCTCTACATCGCCACCTGTTCCTACTCCAGTGGAGAGCATCCATGTAGGGAATGGTCCCGGGGCAATTGCATTGACGATGATGTGACGTGAGGTGAGTTTAGAAGCGAGAACTTTTGTCAGCGAGTGAACCGCCGCCTTTGATGGACCATACGAATAGGTTTCAAAAGTTGGCGTCTTGATTCCGTCAATGGAGCCTATGTTCACCACGCGCGATGGATCCTCTTTTGTTGCACGTGCGGTCAGAAGTGGCAATAAACGCTGAGTGAGGAAGAACACGCCTTTCACATTTGTGTCCATGACTTTGTCCCAACCCACCTCTGGGAAGTCCTCAATGGGAGCACCCCAAGAAACGCCAGCATTGTTGATCAAAATGTCGAGATGCTTCTCACGCTGTGAAATTTCTGCAACAAGTGCATCAATGCCATCGAGTTCAGCAACGTTTGCTGGAAGTGAAATGCACTCTCCCCCAAAGTTTTTCATGAGACGTTCTGCGGCTTCATCACAAGCCTGAGCTTTGCGAGATGAGATATAAACCTTCGCTCCGTTTGCAAGAAGACCGGCAGCAATCATCTCGCCTATTCCCCGCGAGCCACCAGTAACGAGGGCTACTTTTCCCTGCACTGAAAAAAGAGACTGCAACTTCATATCTGACATGGAATCCTCCAAAT
>JALRGJ010000142.1 GCA_023253435.1 Ilumatobacteraceae bacterium
ACCACGAGTGGGGTGATTCCAGCGCAATAAAGCCTCTGCAGCAACGATGCGTCCGGTGTGGGCAGATTCAATGGGTTGGTACAGAACGGTGAATTGGTTTGCAGCAAGTGCTTGTTCAAGTTCTGAAGCCAATGCCAATCGCTCTCTGGCGGCTTCCCGCATTTCTTGGCTGTACAACTCTGATCGGCCACGTCCACGTTGTTTTGCTCGGTACATAGCAGTGTCAGCAGAGCGCAACAGAGTAACTGCAGCGTCAGCGGAAGATTCTGTTGCCAAGAGATCTGGGGTAGACATTGCTACGCCCACGCTTGCTCCGGCTTCAATCTCCACACCCTGCAGTACAAGAGGCCCGGTGATGGCAGTTCTGATTCTTTCTGCAACGTCGAGAGCTACTTGTTCATCGAGCAGGCCTTCACAGAGCACTACGAACTCATCACCTGAGATGCGCGCCACAAGGTCTGTGGGGCGAGTGGCTGCGGCTAAACGTCGGGAGACGGTGACAATGAGTTGATCACCTACTGCATGACCAATGGTGTCATTCACATGTTTCAGTTTGTCGAGGTCTATAAAGAGAACACCCACAGTTGCATGGGTGGTTTTACTGCGCTCCAGTGCTTCAGTTGTTTTGCGTAAGAACAGAACACGGTTAGGTAGTCCAGTGAGGGCATCGTGAGTTGCTTGGCGAGCAAGTTCTGCTTGCGTTTGACGTTCTTCTGTGATGTCGCGGGTAATGGTGGACCAATGATGCACGCTTCCATCGGCATCGCGAACAACTTGCACGACAACCGAGAGAATGCGGGCGATCCCATCGGGAGATCGGAATCCAATCTCGCCCTCCCACCTGTTAGGGGATCCGTGTGGCGGGGCTGGGTCGAGAAGCATTCGTGGCAGTTGATCGCGAACCGCTTGCATGAAAGCGCGTGCTGCAACATCGCCTTGTCCGGCGCCAGGGTCTGTCACACCAATGAGTGATCGGGCTGTGTCGTTTGCAAAAAGCAGGTCGCCAACACGATCAAACACAATGACTGCGTCACCAGAGACATCAAGAAGCCCAACGAGTTGATCAGAAAGTTGACGTTGAGTCACAAGAGCGGTGCAATCAATTGCTGTGCCCACGTAGCCAGTGACCATGCCGTCAAGAAGTTGTGGCTGTAATGCAATGTGAACCCACACGGTGTCACCTGTTGCGGTACCAATCCGGAACTCCACGGAAAACTGGTCACCCGATTCTTTGTAAGACACCCAACGCCGCTCGCATTCAGTGCGTTCATGAGGGAGAGCATTTGTCCATGGAGCAGTGCCAGGAACAAGTGGCGCACCACCAAGAACAAGTGCACGGAAAGAATCGTTGGCAGACAACAAACGACAATTGGTGTCGGTCTCAAAGACGCCAATAGGCAGGGCGGCGGTGGTGCTGTCTATGGTCTTCATTCTCACAGATCGAACACGCTCTGCGGTGGACTGACCCCACAGCGTGAGGGGACAAAAGGGTCTTCCTCACTATCCTGAACAAGATGCCGTATCCGCCTGTGTCAGCTTCTGGTGACGAACTCTGCTTGATGACAATTCATGCACATCCTGATGACGAGGCGTCCAAGGGTGCCCCCACCGTTGCCAAATACTTTGAAGAGGGTGTGCGGACTGTTTTGGTGTGTTGCACAGGGGGAGAAGAAGGAGATCTTCAGAATCCTGCGCTTCGTGAACCAGGACAAATGTTTTACAACATGACTCCAGAGCAAGAAAAAGCCCTGATGGCCGAGGTGCGACCACATGAGCTGCAACAGTCGGTGGAAGCAATTGGATTTTCATCTGTACACATGCTGGGATACCGCGATTCCGGAATGGCGGGCGCCGAGAGCAACAATCATCCCGATTGTTTCAACATGGCAGATCTCGATGAAGCCACTGGTCGGTTAGTTGCACTGATTCGTGCGGAGCGACCACAAGTGATTCTCACGTACAACGATGATCAAACCGGATATCCGCACCCAGATCATCTTCGGGTTCATGACATCAGCGTGTTGGCATTTGAACGTGCCGGAGATCCGTCTTGGTATCCCGGAACAGGTGCGCCGTGGCAACCATCAAAGATGTATTACACCTTGTGGGCCAAAACCAGAATCATGGCAGTTCATGAAGCTTTGCTGTTGAAATTTGGTGAATCACCTTTTGAAAAAGGTTGGACAGATAGACCTTCACAAGATCATCGCATCACTACTCGTTTAGAAATTGGTCACTATTTGCGTGCACGTACTGAGTCATTACGCGCTCACGCAACACAAGTAGATCCAACAGCAAAGTTTTGGTTTGGCCTAGACGACGATGAACTTGCGCGTGTGTACCCATGGGAAGACTGGATTCTGGCAAAGAGTGTGCTGGGTGAACTTCCCGAAGGAATGCAAGAAACAGATCTTTTCTTTGGTATTCGTGCTTAAGCACGTGGCGAATGCGTTGAAGAATTATTGAGCACGCATGGCGTCGCGTAATTCGCGATAACCAATGAGAACCGCACCGCTTTGTTCAATCGCATTTCGTAATTCAGAGTCTTTGGTGACTAGCTGCAGATCATCGATCCATCCAGATGCAACTTCTCCCAATGCTCGAACTTCTGGAGTATCGATTGCTGGCTGAACATGAATCTCAGTGACGCCAGGTTGTAAGGAGAGAATGGCATTGAGCACTCGATCTCTACTTCCGGCGCGCCAGTCGTGATCGAAATTGTCGGGAAAGAAAACGCCTTCTTGCTCCGCCAATGTTCTAAACGGGAAGCCTGCAGATTCTTCTGAGATTGTTGATGGCAAGCGAATCGGCAGTGAGAATTCATGGGCCAGTTCTAGGTACACATCGAAAAACTCAGGACGCAAAGTGATGGAGCTGAGATGTGGCGCGAGGTGGGTGACATCAATACCCCAGGCAAGTGCTCGCTCTATTTGTGCTCTGCATTCCCGAAGAACTTCCGAGTGGTCTGCGTGCTCCCACAAATCGTCAATAGAGCGAGGGAATCCGCCTTCTCCAGAGAGCAGCGAAGGTGCGTGAGTCAGCGGGCCCCAACGGTATGACGGATGCTCTGCATTAAGAGTGAGGTGCACTCCAATGTCTTCGCCTTTGTATTCGTTGGCTGCAAATCGTGCCCAAGGTGCGGGCATCATGATGGAAGCGCAGGTTGCAATGCCTTCACGGAGTGCGGTGTACACGCCAACAGAGGCACCATGGCACGAACCCAAGTCGTCACAAGAAATGATGACGAGTTTGGTGTCTGGTGAGTATCCGAGTGCTGTAGCCAAAGAGGGGCGTGAAGCCATGCAGAAACCCTATCTGCGACATTGTCCCCACAAGCCCATGCGCGATTGTTGAGCCGAGTATGCCGATGCTGCAAAGACTGCTTCAAAGGCGGTGTTGGGCGTAATGGAAAGGGGTACCGCCCAGCCTCCGGTGACGAGTTCATTGTTGATGAAGACGTTGTCGGAACTGCGATACACATAGGCAAGAAAGCGGCCGTATTTATCGCGCGCCTCTT
>JALRGJ010000143.1 GCA_023253435.1 Ilumatobacteraceae bacterium
ACCACCTACGAACGCCTCGAAGGTGCTCCTCTCATGGTGTTAAAGCGTTCAGGTGAGCGCCAGCCTTTTGATCGGGCAAAAGTCGCATTCGGGATTCGTTCTGCATGTAAGGGTCGATCCATTACAGATGACCAAGTAGACGCCATTGCTGAAGAAGTTGAAGATGATGTGCGTTTAGAGGCAGCGTCTGGAAAAGAGATCACCTCATCAGTTGTTGGTCACAGCGTGTTAGAGCATCTGAAGTCAGTAGATGAAGTTGCGTACATGCGTTTTGCAAGTGTGTACAAAAACTTTGATGGTGCTGCAGACTTCAGCAGAGAACTCGCATTGCTGAAGCAATCGTAAAATTATTTTCTGTTGCGCACGTACCGTGTGAACACAAAGTTGTCGTGAGTGGTGGCTGATTCCAGCGTGAAATCACGAAATTGATGTGTGGGGTGAGCAATTGACATTCCCGGTACGCCACCCACAATGGGTGTGATGGTGAGGTTGATGGCGTCCACCATGTCTGCATCAAGAAGTGCAGCGTTTAAGACTGGCCCTCCCTCAACATGAATGAGTCCAGTGGGCAACTGCTCAATGATGCGCGCAAAATCGATATCTCCACGACCAGCTCTGATGCTGGGTACGGGCACCTCTGGTGAGTCGAGCGCACACACCACAATCCCTGCGCCAGAGGAAAAGAGCGCAGAGGAAAAATCCAACTGGCACGACCGCGTGACAACACCAATCTTCAAGTCTTTTCGAGATGGTGGGCCATAGCCCTCGGCTCTCACGGTTCCAGCGCCCACAAGCACCATTGCCGCTTCTTTGCGCAACGCCAAGAGTCGGGCTTGGTCAGCTGGCCCGCCAAGGGGGCCAGAACTGCCGTTGACATCAATGACGCCATCGGGGGTAGTGATCATGCATATCTCTACCTGGTGGCTCATACGTCAATTGTACGAACGCTGCAAGAGATGGGGGCGTGGCGTGGCAATGTATGTCCATGTCTGGGACTGAAAATCGCACCGTCTACCGCACCTGCCCCCTATGTGAGGCCACCTGCGGACTAGAGATCACCGTGTCTCCACAAGAGCAAGTTGTTCGTATCCGAGGCGACAAAGACGATGTGTTTAGCCATGGCTTTATTTGCCCCAAAGGCAGCACCTTAAAAGATCTTCATGAAGACCCAGACAGACTTCGTGCGCCGTTAGTAAAGCGCGATGGAAAACATGTTGAAGTGTCGTGGGACGAAGCATTTCAAGAAGTACATAACAGGTTTACTGCATTCGTTGAGAAATACGGACGTTCTGCGCTTGGTTCTTATGTTGGAAATCCAAATGCTCACAACCTCGGTTCCATGCTGTATTTGTCGCACATGTTGCGTGCGCTTGGTACGAGAAATTTATTTAGTGCGTCGTCGGTAGATCAGATGCCAAAGCATGTGGCTGGTGGATTGGTATTTGGAACTGCGCAAAGTATCGCTGTACCAGACATTGACCACACTGACTATTTGTTCATGTTGGGTGCAAATCCGTACGCGTCCAATGGAAGTTTGTGCACTGCTCCCGATTTCCCCGGTCGCATGCAAGCGATTCGTCAGCGTGGCGGAAAAGTTGTTGTTGTAGACCCGCGTAGAACAAAAACCGCTGAGGCAAGTGATGAATGGATTGCAATACGGCCAGGCACAGATGGTTTATTTCTCGCAGCAATCATCAACACCATCTTTGACGAGGGACTGCAAAAAATTGAGCCCCGAATTGCGTCCATCACAAATGGTCTCGACGTTCTGAAGAGTGCTGTCGCTCCGTTCACTGCTGAAAAAGTGGCGGAGCCAACTGGCGTCAGTGCAGAAGTCATCACCCGCATTGCTCGTGAAATTGCCGCAGCACCATCGGCAGCGGTGTACGGGCGTATGGGTGTCAACACAGTTGAATTTGGAACCACCAATGCATGGCTGATTAATTGCCTCAGCGTGATCACGGGAAACTTTGATCGGCGTGGTGGAGAAATGTTCACTACTCCTGTTGCAGGTGGAGCCACCACAAGAGGAACTGCCGGCACTGGAAAAGGTTTTAGAACGGGCCGAGGTCACTCCCGTGTGAGTAAGCGTGCAGAAGCATTGGGGGAATACCCCGTTGCTGTTTTGGCGGAGGAAATTCTCACGCCAGGTGAAGGTCAAATAAAAGGAATGGTGGTGGCTGGGGGTAACCCGGTTGTATCGACGCCCCATTCCGCACAACTAGATGAAGCGTTGTCGCAACTTGAGTTCATGGTGTCTATCGATATTTATCTCAATGAAACTTCACGACACGCAGATGTGATCCTTCCGCCACCATCGGCTCTCGAGAAAGATCATTACGACCAAAGCTTGTATGTGTACGCAATTCGTAACATTGCTAACTACAGTCCTGCAGTTTTGTCGCGCGATATGTCGAATCCTGATGAGTGGGAAATTTTTGTAAAACTGGGTGGCATCTTCCAAGGTCTTGGGCCTGAGTGTGATCCTCATGCACTAGAGGAAGCCGCGTTGCGTGCATCAATTGATGGTGCAGTGAAGAATTCTTCCAGCAATATTTACGGACGTGATCCGGAAGAGATTTTTGCCCAACTCAGCAAAGATGGACGACGCAACACAATTCGCTCACTAGATTTCAATTTGCAAACCGGACCATTTGGCGCGGCATTTGGAACAAACCCTGGTGGCGCATCAATTGATGTATTGCTAGAGAATCCCCACGGTGTTGACTACGGTGCTCTCGAGCCACGGTTACCAGAAGCACTGCGTACGCCATCTGGGAAAATTGAAATTGCGCCCGATGTGCTCATTGCTGATCTTTCTCGACTTGAGGCATCAATGAAAGACGTTGATCCTGATCAGATGTTGCTCATTGGCCGGAGAGATCTCAAGTCGAACAATTCATGGATGCACAACATTCGTGTTCTGATGAAGGGGTCGTTATCGTGCACCGCGTACGTGCATCCAGCTGATGCCACACGCCTTGGTGTGGCTGAGGGTGACACCGTACGTATCCACAGCCGGGTGGGTGCCGTGGAGGTACCGGTAGAGGTCACAGACTCGGTGAGAGAGGGAGTGGTGAGTCTTCCTCACGGATGGGGCCATGGAGCCCCCGGAACCCGTATGAGCGTTGCTTCTGGGAAGGCGGGGGTGAACTCCAACATTTTGACCGATGACTCCAAAATGGACCCGTTGTCGGGCAATGCGGTTCTCAATGCCATCCCGGTGACCCTGTCTCGGGTCTAGATCGGGTAGTTGTGCACAGGAGAGTGCTCTTTATGCACATCTCGTACACAGGGCAATCCACTGAAAAATAAGGCCTTTCCCCAGAAACATTTGTCAATTCACACCGCTGTCCACTTCCAATCCACAGGGTGTTGGCCGTATGTTTCAGGGGTAGTCGGGAGCGGCTGCGATCTGGTGGATGGGGGGAGACCTTGAGTCATCTTCGGGGCCGGGCGGTCCTAAACCTGCCATTTCGCGCCGCAACCGCACTGC
>JALRGJ010000144.1:0-243 GCA_023253435.1 Ilumatobacteraceae bacterium
GAGCCAAGTCCACCACACCACGTGGTGAGATTGATCTCTTGTAGGTACTTTGGAAATTCGTGCACATCAATCACGGTTCTGCGCACCACCCACCAGTGAGGATCACTCCAATCGGCATCCCGTGTGTCGTCATTGGAGACGTCCTGCAAGTAGCGCGCAACGGAATCGAGTCGCAATCTGCCAGCGGGGGTGGCATCAGCAAGGCGGACGCGTCGACGAGCCGTAAATTCTCGGCCGTGACTC
>JALRGJ010000144.1:253-3485 GCA_023253435.1 Ilumatobacteraceae bacterium
ATGACATCCCGTCACCATACATGAGCACCTAAAACCCTTATGGGATAAGGAGTTCAATAAATCGGTTGACTCTTGGCACTTCAGATGGTTTCATTGTGACCTCATGCGTATCAACCACACCACCGCGTTTACCAGCACCACGGCAACAGCCGTGGCGTTTGCGTATACCGCAACAGTGGCTGATCACGCGTCCTCCATGTGGTCATCACCAGCGTTTATGCACGTAAATAAGCGTCGCGCCGGGCAGCCTCATGGGGTTCTGAACTAAAAACTCAGAACATTCCACACACAGGCCGCCGGGATCACCCAGGCGGTCTTTTTGTTTTATCCCTACTACCCACAACATCTCATCACCGAAAGGAAGAGACCATGTACACATCAATCAATACAGACATGGGCGGCACCACTCTCTTGGACCAGCCCCTAGTGCTGTCGGCCAAGCGTTGCTCCGATGGCAACGGCACATTGAGCTATCTCTTCTTTTCTGAGGAATGGGTAGACATCCAGCGCGCCAAGGCCATTTGCTCCAAGTGCTCAGATCGTGCGGAGTGCCTCTCTGGTGCTCTGGAGCGCGAAGAGCCCTGGGGAGTCTGGGGCGGAGAAGAACTAGAAATGGGTCGCATTGTGGCAGTGCGTCGCCCGCGGGGAAGACCTGCGGTAAAGGCAAGACCTGTCACACCCGTTCAAGAGGTACCAATCCCACGGCACCTCGTAGCCTGAGTACATGAGCTGGAACAGACGGAAAGTTCTCCTCTTCATTCCAATCGTTGTGCTGTTTGTCAGCGTTGTCGGAGGATGGGCTTTGAACCAAGCCTCCGACGACGTTGACGCCAATCTCACTACCCCGGGCTCTATTCAGGAGCCCACCATTGGCACTAATGCCAAAAACACTGGGAAGAAGTTCCCGTTTGTTGAAGTTGCCAATCTTGCAACTGGAGAAAATGGCACCATCTCTCCTGCGGGCAAACCCATGGTGATTAATTTCTGGTTTTCCACGTGTGAGCCCTGCAAACGAGAAATGCCTGCACTCTCTGCCGCGGCTATCACATATGGCAGCAAGGTGGACTTCATTGGCATTAATCCCAATGATTCTGAAACGTCGGCCAATGCATTTCTGAAAAAATACAAGATCACATATGCCAACTACCTCGACGACGGTGATCAACTGGCCGAGGCAGGTATCGCAACATTGCCAGCAACATTCTTTATTGATGCAGATGGAACCATCGTGTCTCGTCACACTGGTGAGCTCACTGAAGCAGATATCACAGATCAAATAGAGAACAAACTGAAGGTTTCCTAGTGTTTGCACTCGACGGGGACTTCGCACTTAGCTTCATTACGGGTGTGATGGCTGCAGTCAACCCATGTGGCTTTGTTCTTCTACCCACTTATCTCGTGTATTACCTGGGATTAGAACTAGGTGAACAAAATGATCGTGGCACTGTGTTACGCAGAGCACTCACCGTAGGAACCTCTGTCTCAGCAGGATTTGTTGGGCTATTTCTCATTGTGGGAATTATCTCTCGAGCGTTCACCACCGTGATTCGTGATAACGCGAAATACGCAGCGGTTGTCATTGGCATCATTCTTGTGGCCATGGGTATTGCCATGTTCTTTGGTTGGAAACCACCTATTGCGCAGCCAGACGTATCCATGAAGCGCAAACGCACTGTATGGAATATGGCCCTTTTTGGTGTTGTGTATGCCATTGCATCCATTGGTTGCACCATAGGTCTTCTTATCTCCACCATTTTGGGCTCAGTAGGAAGACATGGTTTTGTCTCTGGCGTACTAAGCATTGTCTTGTACGGCCTAGGAATGGGACTTCTCGTCACGTCACTGACTGTTGCGCTGGCTTTTGCTCGCGTGGGATTCGTTAAAAGCCTCAAGCGCAGTTTTGCATGGTTCGACAAAATCTCTGCTGGCCTTGTCACACTCACAGGTCTCTATCTCACCTGGTATTGGCTAGGTGCTATCAACGACAGAGGCTCCGATGCTGTCATCAGTCGAGTGGAAAGATGGCAAACAAATGTGGCCAACTTCTTACAGGATCTTGGTGCCGGAGTACTCAGCGTGGTCTTTATTGGCATCATCGCAGCAGCTGCAATCGTGATTAAATCTCGCCCACGTAAGACTGTCCCATAAATATGGAGTTATCAGAGCTACTCACATATGACGGCGTCACCGAGGAATGCGTTCTCCGGTCCCGCTTTGGCCTCATGGCATTCCATGGAGGAGCTCTCGAGGAGATGACTGACACAATCGCTAGGGAGGTAGCAGAGCGATGTAATGCATCGTTTTATGGCATTCAATTGCCAGACAATTTGGAATGGCACATTGCTTCCCAGCGCATCACTGCAGATCAGTCTCCAGTACTTGCGGAATTTCTTCAACACGTGGAAATTGTGATTACTGTTCACGGCTTTGGTAAGCAAGGCTTTTTCACCTCACTTCTTTTGGGTGGGCGCAATAGGCGTTTGGCTCAACATCTGGGAGCCCACCTGCGCCATCACTTACCCAATTACAAAATTCTTGATGAACTAGATGACATCCCCGAATACCTTCGCGGATTACATCAAGACAATCCGGTCAACGTTGTGCAACATGCTGGTGTGCAATTAGAACTTCCGCCGCGGGTTCGTGGTTCAAGCCCAATTTGGAAAGATTGGAAGCAACCTGGTTTTGTTCCTCACACAGAATCTCTCGTGAGTGCACTCACCGACTGCATTCGCAGTTGGGAACTAGGGAGCTAGGCGGTGCACCGTCCAACCGTCTCCATCTCTTTCAAATAAGAAACGATCATGAAGACGACTAGGGCGCCCCTGCCAAAACTCAATCGACTGCACCAAAATGAGATAACCACCCCAATGTGGAGGTCTGTGCACCTCTCCGGGAAATTGCGCTTCAGCTTGTAGGACTAAATCCTCAAGTACTTGTCTGTTTTCAATGCGCTGTGATTGAGGCGATGCCCAAGCTCCAATTTGAGATGCGCGTGGTCTGCTCGCAAAATACTCGTCGCTTACTTGTGAAGATGCTTGCTGAACTTTGCCACGCACGCGTACTTGTCTGTGCAATTGCAACCAAGTAAATGTGGCAGCTACCGGTGAACCTTCACTGATTTGCTTGCCCTTTGCACTCTCATAATTGGTGAAAAACGTGATGCCTTCTTGAGAGATTGCCCGTGCTAATACCGTTCGAGCATCTGGGGCACCATCAGCATCAATGGTGG
>JALRGJ010000145.1 GCA_023253435.1 Ilumatobacteraceae bacterium
AGACCGCCATTCCAGTCAGAAATATGCATATTGAGTACATCCACACCATGCTGTGCAAGCAGAGCGCATCTCATCTCGGGACCCTCTTTAATTCTTTTGAGACGGGAAGAATCAACGATCCGAACATCTGAAAATTGTTTTCTTGCTTCAAGTGTGAATTCAATCCGATGATGACATAGCCATAATTTGTCGAGTGGCATTCGAGCATTTTTTGCCGAATCAATGATGGGCTTGAGAGTATTGTCATCCTTCACATCGATACTTACGTGCAAATTGGTCCCACATACTTCGAAAAAAGCGTCCAAAGAAGGAATGTGTTGGGGCAAGTTCTTCAGAGCCACTTCTGAAATGGGCCTAGGTCGTCTTAACCGTGAAGGCACAACGCCATCATGGTCGAGAACGACATGTCCGTCGGCCGTTAACCAGGCATCAGTCTCTACGCCATTTGCCCCGAGTTTGGCCGCAAGTTGAAACGACTCAAGAGTGTTCTCTCGGGCGTAGGCACGAGCTCCTCGATGAGCAAAGGCAATGGGCTCGGCTCGCAAGGAAGGAAGTCGTTGTTGCACCCACCCAACCATAGATGGTGGCTTCTATGCTGTTTCAGTGTTCAACTTTTCCGGCAGCGAGTTGGTGTTTCTGCTTCTCGCCGGATTGGTAGTTCTTGGCCCAGAGCGATTGCCGGGAGTTATTCGCACAGTGGGACGACTATACGGAGACCTGCGGAGAGCGGCACAAGGCATTGAGAGAGAACTGAAAGACACCTTTGACGCGCCCATCAAGGATTTCCAATCCACGATTACTTCCGTTTCACATGGATTTGGCGAAGTAGATCATGAGCCATCGCCTCCGATGAGACCGGAGAAATCCGCCACCCCAGAAGAGTTAGCCCAGATGCCTGACGAGACTTCAGATGGTGAAGAGCCCTCATGACTGATTCACTCAACGACACTCAGATGCCGATTATGGAACACCTGCGGGAGCTTCGATCCAGAATTATTCGAAGTGGCCTTGCGGTCTCGATCGGAACAGTACTGATGTTGACCTTTTACGATCCTGTAAAAGATTTTCTGACACAGCCGTATCAGGACCTGTGTGAGACCCGCCCTGAGTTCAAATGCGATGGATCATTGTTTTCACTAGGACCGCTAGACGGTTTCTCTGCACGAATGCGAGTCTGCGTATATGGCGGTCTAATCCTGGCGCTTCCGGTTGTTCTCTGGCAGATATGGCGATTCATTGTTCCCGCACTATCCAAAAAAGAAAAGCAATATGCGATCCCGTTTATTACGTCTTCAATAGTTCTTTTTTCTATCGGCGGATATTTGGCCTACTGGACACTGGACAAAGCACTTGAGTTTTTGATTTCATGGTCTGGGGAAGATGTAACACAGACGTATCAAGTCACAAAATACATCTCACTCGTAGTCATGATGATGCTGGCATTCGGTGTGGGGTTTTTAACTCCGGTGCTCTTGGTCTTTTTGCAGTTGATCGAAATAGTGCAGCCCATGACTCTGCTAAGACAATGGCGACAAGCGATCATGGTGATCTTTGTTCTGGCAGCTGTGATTACTCCGTCTGGCGACCCAATTAGCATGCTCGCACTTGCTATCCCGCTTTCGGTGCTGTATTTAGTAGCGGTATTCGTTGGTTGGCTATTGACGAGAAAACGTTCCAGTAGTTACTCATGACAGATCTGCGTTCCACCTTTTTAAGTTCCCTGACGTATACGCCTGATCCGTTCCAATTCAAAGCAATGGACTCCATTGATGCCGATGCGTCTGTCCTTGTTGCGGCACCCACAGGCTCCGGAAAAACATTGATTGCTGAATACGGTGTTGCGCGAGCTCGATCGCTGGGGCTTCGAGCCTTTTACACAACACCCATTAAGGCGCTATCTAATCAAAAGTTCAGAGACTTGTGCGATCTGTACGGGCCACGGAATGTTGGTTTAGTAACGGGCGATAATGCGATTAACGCCGATGCTCCTGTAGTTGTGATGACCACCGAAGTTCTCAGGAACATGATCTATGCATCTTCTAGTCGACTCGAGAAATTGGGTGTTGTCGTCCTTGATGAGGTCCACTACCTGCAAGATGCATACCGTGGACCGGTATGGGAAGAGGTGATCATCCAATTGGACCCAGAAGTCCAACTTGTTTGCCTTTCTGCAACTGTCTCTAATGCAGACGAGGTAGCTCAGTGGCTTTCCACTGTGAGGGGTAGAACCGATGTTGTTGTGGAGACCACGCGCCCCATTGAACTTGTTAACCACTTCGCCCTTCATGATTCATCTTCTGGCAGAACAGAGATGTACAACACAATTGTTGCGGGAGAGCCAAACAGACAGGTACAAAAACTCCTGACACCAGGGAAACACAATCACACCCGCAGTGGTTATGGGAGCAAAAAATCTCGCAGATTCTCAACACCAAATAGGCCAGAGATTGTTGAATTACTTGAGGATCATTCGATGCTCCCGGCAATTGTCTTCATCTTTAGTAGAGCTCAATGTGAGGATGCCGTTCAGTCCTGTATGCGAGCCGGAATCGTACTTACCTCTCTAGAAGAAGAGAACGAGATCAGGTCCATTGTTGAAAGACATTGCGAGATTTTGTCTAACGACGACAAAGGTGCTCTCGGCTTTGCCGATTTTCTAGACGACATTGGCACTGGTATCGCTTGTCACCACGCAGGGATGATCCCTATGTTCAAAGAAGCAGTGGAGGAATGCTTCGTTAAGGGACTTGTAAAAGTGGTGTTTGCGACGGAAACTCTCGCCGTAGGAATCAACATGCCCGCGCGAGCAGTGGTGATTGAAAAACTCACTAAATACACGGGTGATCATCATCAACTTCTACGAGCATCAGAATTCACTCAACTCACTGGTCGCGCAGGACGGCGTGGACTCGACGAGATTGGCCATGCCATCTCGCTGTGGAATCCGTTTGTTACTTTTGAACAAACAGTCGGCTTGGCACTCAGCAGAAGTTTTCGACTTACTTCAGCCTTTCGACCCACATTCAATATGGCAGTCAATATGGTGAGAAACCATTCTCACGATGGCGCTCACCACATTCTGAACCTCTCTTTCGCCCAATTCCAAGCAGACAAAGACATCGTGACGTCCGAAGCAACTCTTGAACGCAAAAAGAGAGAATTATCGCAACTAGAGCGAAACTCTATTGATGAGTCACCTAGTGAATCTGGTGAGAGCTTTTCTCCAGGAGCAGTTGAGGCGGAAATTGCTCTACGTTCCTTGCGGCCTGGGGATGTTGTTGTGTTCGATGCCGCCAACATCAGGGGACGTGGTCTCATTTTGGCAACAGCTGCAAGACGATCTGGTATCCGCCTGACCGTTGTGACACCATCACGAAAAATTATTGATGTGATGGCGAAAGATCTACGTTCTCTTCCAGTGAAGGGGGCACACGTTGATCTCCCCATCCCATTCGAACCCGCGCGCACCGAATTCATTCGCG
>JALRGJ010000146.1 GCA_023253435.1 Ilumatobacteraceae bacterium
AAGCACGCGAGAACAGCATGTCTGTTCAAGTGTTTGAAGCTGGCTCGGACGTTGGTGGCACATGGTATTGGAATCGGTATCCAGGAGCTCGTTGTGATGTCGAGAGTGTTGAGTACTCCTACTCATTCGACGAGGCCCTCCAGCAAGAGTGGGAGTGGACCGAGCGCTATGCCCCACAACCAGAAATTCTCTCGTACGCACAACACGTTGCGGACAGATTTGATCTGCG
This sequence comes from Ilumatobacteraceae bacterium, assembly GCA_023253435.1. GTDB lineage: Bacteria > Actinomycetota > Acidimicrobiia > Acidimicrobiales > Ilumatobacteraceae > UBA2093. The sequence goes on from JALRGJ010000146.1 coordinate 230, forward strand.
TAGTGACATCCAATTCAATACCCGTGTTCTCAGTGCTCATTTTCATGAAGATTCCAATACATGGGTGACTACAACGGATGCAGGTGACGTCATCACATCTCGCTTTGTCATTTTTGCCACCGGCTGTTTGTCTTCCACCAATCGACCAAATTTCCCTGGCGCCGCCGACTTCAGTGGAGAGAGCTACCACACTGGAGAATGGCCCCATGACGGAGTCGACTTCACTGGGAAAACAGTTGGCCTTATTGGCACCGGGTCATCTGGAGTGCAAAGCATCCCGATCATTGCAGAACAGGCCAAACATCTCACTGTCTTTCAGCGCACAGCATCATATGCAGTCCCCGCTCGCAACGAGTCAATTGATCTTGACTATGTAAAACAAGTGAAGGCTAACTACAAAGCGTTTCGAGACCTCAATAGGCAGCAGTCAAGTGCATTCGGTGGAAACACCCCTCGCAATCCAGAGTCTGCTCTCAGCGCCACAGAGGAAGAACGTCGAGCCGAATTTGAAAAACGTTGGCAAGTAGGAGGGTTTGCATTTCTCTCGTCTTATCAAGACTTCTTACTGAACAAAGATGCAAACGACCTCGTTGCGGACTTTGTGCGAGAAAAGATTTCAGACATTGTCAAAGACCCAAAGGTGGCAAACGATCTGATGCCAGATCAAGTCATTGGATGTAAACGCCTCATTTTGGATTCTGGTTATTTCGAAACTTTTAATCGTGAAAACGTGTCTCTAGTAACAGTTGACAAAAACCCTATTGAGCGAATTACAAAGAATGGACTCATTACCGGAGGCAAGGAATACACATTTGACGTGCTTGTGTACGCAACTGGCTTCGACGCCATGACTGGTTCGCTGTTAAAGATAGATATTCGAGGCAGAAACGGACTCACTCTTGCCCAAGCTTGGGAAGCAGGGCCTGTCACCTACCTGGGTCTCTCTACTGCGGGGTTTCCCAACATGTTCATGGTGTCTGGCCCTGGTAGCCCATCAGTTCTTACCAACATGATCATGTCCATTGAGCAACATGTTGAGTGGATTTCGGACTGTATGGCCCACATGAACCGTCACGGTCACCAAGTAATAGAGACCACAACGACGTTCCAAGATCAGTGGGTGCAGCACGTCAACATGGTTGCTGAGTTCACATTGTTCCCTTCATGCAACAGTTGGTATCTAGGCGCAAATGTGCCGGGCAAACCACGCGTGTTTATGCCCCTCATTGGCTTCCCCGACTACGTAGTCAAATGCAACGACGTTGTTGCAAATGACTACGAGGGATTCGTACTGGCCTAGGTACTGACAGTAAACGGCACATACATGCCATTTTTGTAATGACCTTCAATGTTGCAGAGCAATTGATATTTACCAGCAGTGAGATTCAGAGTCACAGTATCGGTTGTTCCAGCATCCCATTCAGGGATTTCACCAATGACTTCTAGCCCCTCGCCCTCTTCATCGAACCTATTGTTTGTTCCCAGAGGAATTTCACCGGGCGCGAAATCGGTTTTTACAATGATGAATTCATGAGGAATACTTCCAGCATTCTTCATGGTGAACTTCACATCGCCTGCTTTCGCTTCATTGGCAGATACTCCAACGCTCCACTCAGCAACGCTTCCCGTGATGTCATTGCTCACTTTGTCGCCATCTTCTGACGTTTCAGAAGTGGCTCCTTCCATGGATGAAGATTCGCCGTCACCCTTGACAACATTGAACTCTGTGTACATGCCGGCTTCGTAATGCCCTGCAATGTTGCACAGCAGTTGATACTTGCCTTCGTCTAAGTTGACTTTGAGAACTCCTGCTTGGTTGACCGGCCATTCTTTCAATTCATCAATGGCGGTGATTCCCTCACCTTCTTCATCAAACCTGTTGTTCTCGCCGAGTGGAATTTTGCCTGGCTCGTAATCTGTCTTGACCACGATGAATTCATGAGGCATGGACCCAAAGTTGGCAATGGCAAAAATGACTTCACCGGCTTCTGCAGTATGTGAACTGACATCCACCTTCCATTCAGAAACGCTGCCCGAAATTTTGTTCGAAATGGCTTCACTCTGTGATCCATCACTTGATTGCACATCACTTGGGTCTGCGGCACATGATGCCAACCCCAATGCCCCCGTCATGGCTAAGACGCCCATGGCTAACCGAACTCGGCTCATTCATTCCCCCTAGATAAGCCCGCCCCCCAGCGGTTCAATAAGTGTGCCACAAATGGGGGATGTAGTTGCACACTGCAAGAGCCTGACATGCTCAAAGGTTATGAGGGTGGTCCTGCGACTTCTCTGAGTTTAGGAAGCGACCCAGAACCCGAAGTATTGGTGGAGTTTGAAGAATTAACGGGGCTCTGACGCTGGTTTCCATTGCCTAGTTGACGATCCTCTGGTTGAGGTAATCCGTCTTTCACGTCTGGCGCCTGAAGTTCATCTGGCAAAGGAACGGATTCCTTTGTGTTATCCAGTTGCCCTTTTTGCATTGATGTCTTTTTACTTCCCGATGAATCGGTTGTTTCTTTTTCAATTGAATTTGGCCCCACTTGTGTGAGGATTTCAACATCAGAACCCTTGGCCATATCAGGCTGACCATTGGTACGAACTTCTATCGCTGGCGCTTCCTCGGTGACGTTTACTTTGACGTCTTCGCCATTTGCGGAGGTTGTGACAACTTCTAATTGCTCTCCCGTAGTTGTAATGGAGTTGCTCTCCCCATTTGATGTGCCGACCAGATTGCCATCGGCCAACGTAAGTACCACTGCGGGATCATTTGAGGACACTGAAGAATCTGAAATCTCTACAACGCTGTTATCTGATCCCGGAGTGTCTATTTGAATCGCAGCTGTTGGAGTCACTCCAGTCACTCGAGACATAGAGGGCAACGACAGTGAAATTTCTTCGCCGGCAGGAATAGAGACAATGAAATCTCTGGGTGCATCGCCACTAGAAGAACGCAATGGGCGTGCTTCAGCATCACCAGATTCTGGTGACTCTGGACTGATGGTTCCTTGAGAGGTTTTTACAGACCAGTCCAATGCAGTTGATCTCACCAACAACATGGTGCTGTTCACGCCAGATTTGCCCGCACAGAATGGGCAGGAACCACCTGTTCTTGAGGTCATAGATGTGAGGTCTAAGTCTTTGGAACCCCCAGACCACATATCGGGATCATTGGCTGGGTCTTGGCCAGAGAAAGAAAACGACCATGTGTTTGAGTCGAGATCTA
>JALRGJ010000147.1 GCA_023253435.1 Ilumatobacteraceae bacterium
GTTGACGATGGTTCTCACAAATGGCTGCCCAGACACGAGGAACTGCGAGTGCAGAACCATTCAGCGTGTGAGCGATCTCTGTTCCCTTCTGCCCATTGCGCTTAAAGCGAATATCTGCACGTCTGGCTTGATAATCGGAGAACCAAGAAACACTGCTGACTTCTAGCCATGCGTCACAACCAGGTGCATACACCTCAATATCGAAACTGCGATGATGACTGCCGCCCATGTCGCCTGTGCAGATTTCAATAATTCGATACGGCAACTCAAGTGCAGCAATTAGTTTTTCTGCACGAGCAACAAGTTCATTAAGAATTTCTGATGAGTCTTCTGGACGCGAAATCGCCAAAATTTCCACTTTGTCAAACTCATGTGCACGCAACATACCGCGGGTGTCTCGTCCTGCAGAACCTGCTTCACGGCGATAACAAGGCGTATACGCCATGAGGCGAACAGGCAACTGTGCTTCCTCTAGTACTTCCCCTGCATGCAGCGATGTAAGAGGAACCTCGGCAGTTGGGATTGCCCAGAGATCGTCACGTTCAATTGCATATGCATCATCAGCAAATTTTGGAAGGTGACCAGTTGCAGTGAGAGTTGCCGTTGTCACAAAACTTGGTGGACGAATTTCCTCAAACGCGTCTGCATTCATATCTAATGCAAACTGACACAATGCTCGCGCAAGTGTTGCTCCTTGCCCGCGCTGCATAGTGAACATAGCGCCAGAAATGTTTGTGGCCCGCTCGTTATCGAGAATGCCCAACTCCACAGCAGTATCCCAGTGTGGAATCTTTTGATGATCGGCAAAAGCGTCAGGCATGTTGATAGGGCCCTTCACCACCGGATTTTCGTGATCCCCTGCTCCGTCTGGTGCCTCTGGGTGAGGCATGTTGGGTATGCGCAACATGATCTGGTGCAAACTGTCTTGCAATTGTTCATATTCTCCCTGAAGAGTCTTCTCTTTCTCCCCAAGCGACCGGCTGCGCTCCATCAGAGCCTCGGCTTCAGAATCTTTCTTGTCTCTCCGCAATATGCCCACCTGCTTGGACACATCGTTCACCTCTGCACGAATGGCATCTCGTTCGGTGGAGATATCGCGCATTTTCTGGTCGAGCACAACGGCATCATTGACCTGATTGAGGATCTCTGGCTTGCCTCGCCGGGCCAACGCAGCCTTCACTTCCTCCACATTGGTACGCAAGAGTCGAACATCAATCACAGGGCTTCAGGCTACTCCTCTGTGCTTTCTCCTCTCGGGTGAATTATCCGTAAGGTAGAAGCTATGTCTGTAGTGGTGGAAAACCTCGTTGTTCAATACGGAGAACTCACCGCTGTTCAGAACGTCTCATTTACTGCCCCAACAGGGAGTGTCACCGTGATTCTGGGGCCCAATGGTGCAGGGAAAACCAGCACCATTGAGGTCTGTGAAGGCTTCCGCCAAGCCACATCTGGCACCGTACGTGTGTTGGGTTTAGATCCGGTGTCTCAACACGCTCAACTGACCAGACGTATGGGTGTGATGTTGCAAGGTGGTGGCGTATACCCAAGTGCCCGTGTGGCAGATGTTGTGGACCATTTTTGTGCCCTCTATGGAAAAAAGAAATCATCCAAAGACCTGCTTGTCAGCGTGGGTCTCACAGATCGATCAAAGAGCACCTGGCGACGTTTATCTGGAGGTGAACAACAACGTTTAAGTCTGGCACTGGCCCTTGCCGCAGACCCAGAAGTGATCTTCCTCGATGAACCCACATCTGGCGTAGACATCGATGGCAGGGATTCCATCCGCGCAATCATTCAAGAACTTGCCAATCAGGGCGCAACAGTTGTGATGGCTTCACATGAAATGGCCGAAGCGGAAAAAGTTGCAACTCATGCAGTCCTTTTTCAATCAGGACATGTGGTCGCAAGTGGAACTCTCGAGTCTCTCCTCACAGAGAAACACCGACTCAGATTCACCTCATCTCCAGGTTTAGATGTTGTGGCTCTTGGCGCAGCAATAGGAAGTCCTGTGACACACCTAGCTGGTGGCATCTATGAAGTTGCATCAGAATCAACACCACAAAGAATTACTCGCATCACTACGTGGTTGACAGAAAATGATCACCCTCTTCACAACATTGATATGGGTGCAGAGACACTTGAAGACGCCTACCGTCGTTTTACCGGAGGCAAGCCATGAATCGTGTTGCCACACAACTACGTGCAGAACTCATGCTGATAGCCCGAAATGGTGAACAGCTCTTTCTTACCCTCATCATCCCTGTCATTCTGTTGGCGTTTTTTGGCTCCGTAGACGTACTTCCAACAGGAGATGAAGATGACCCAATTCAGTTTCTTCTGCCAGGCGTTCTTTCAGTAGCCATCATGTCTACATCAATGGTGAGTCTGGGAATCGCTACAGGATTTGAGCGCTCCTACCTTGTGCTGAAGCGGCTTGGCGCCACACCTCTATCACGAGGTGAACTTGTGCTTGCCAAAGTGTTCTCTGTTTTCATTGTGGAGTTAATGCAAGCAATTGTGCTTATTCCCATTGGGCTTTTGCTGGGTTGGAACCCCAATGGCAATACATGGCCTCTCGCTCTGGCTGCTCTGATGATGGGCACAGGAGCCTTTGCGGGCATTGGATTATTCCTCTCTGGACAGTTAAAGGCAGAGATCAACTTGGCCGCTCAAAATGGCTTGTACTTATTGCTCCTTCTTTTTGGCGGAATGATTATTCCCACCGATTCACTGCCGGGGTTCTTAGGAACACTTGCTCAGTGGCTACCCTCCACCGCATTGTCGGATCTCTTACGAGCATCACTGAATGGCGTAGGGGCGTTGCTCACTCCCTCTCTTATTTTGTTGACCTGGTGTGTAGTCACACCAGCACTTGCAGCCAAAAAATTTAAATGGAGCTAATCGCCTTCAGCGGGACGCACTCTTTGAAATGCTGCTTCCACCTCTGAATACAACAGTGGTTCATCTGTGCCCGTCACTTCAGCATCTGGCATTTTGTTACCCGATGTATATGACTGGCTGGCAAAGAACTCACTAGCAAACCGCTTGAAGAAAATGAAGATAATCAGTGCCCACATAAACACCGAGCCACCCAACTTCATTATGGCTCCAGCGGCCTGCTGATCGCTCAAAACACTCACACCCCACACACGCACGGGAGTGTTGTAATGCTTGTACACCGCGCCTTCAGCAAATGTGAGCCAGCCAGCGGGAATGGTTGGTAGCAAAGACGCACAGAACAGATAGATCATCTTTCCGCCTGAGCTCATTTGCCATTCTCGAGCGGGACCACAAATAGATGTCCAGAACATCAATGCGCTCATCACCACTAGTACATGAATGGAGTAGTGCAATGGGCCACCATCTGCAGAGGCATTTACTACTTGAGGAATGTGGGTCACCATGACAACTGTGTTGTACACCAGCCCAGCAACTACT
>JALRGJ010000148.1 GCA_023253435.1 Ilumatobacteraceae bacterium
AGAGTCAGCAGTAGCTGATCGCATTCTGAAAGCGTGGACGGTAGAACTAGCAAGCTTCAGAAAAGTAATGCCAAGGGATTACAAGAAAGTCCTCACAGTGATGGCTGCCGCTAAATCTGAAGGACTTTCCGAGGAAGAAACAGCAGACAGGGTAATGGAGGCTTCTCGTGGGTGAGACAACAGGATTCCTGCAGTGGGGACGAAGCGGTCCAAAGCGTCGTCCCGTTGAGTTGCGTTTGAAAGATTGGAAAGAGGTCTACGAACCATTTGGTACAGACCAGCTAAAGGTGCAGGCAGGCAGATGCATGGACTGTGGAATTCCGTTTTGTAATAACGGTTGTCCACTAGGCAATCTCATTCCCGACTGGAACGACCTTGTGTATCGCGAACACTGGCAAGATGCCATTGAGCGTCTTCATGCAACAAACAATTTCCCTGAGTTCACTGGCCGCTTGTGTCCAGCACCGTGTGAATCTGCCTGTGTCTTAGGGGTGAATCAAGACCCTGTATCCATAAAGCAAGTGGAAGTCAGCATTATTGATCACGCCTTTGAACAAGGCTGGGTAGTGCCACAAGTTCCTTCCATGAAAACAGGAAAGCGAGTTGCTGTCATTGGCAGTGGCCCAGCAGGTTTGGCTGCAGCGCAACAACTCACTCGTGCAGGTCATGACGTTGTGGTGTTGGAGCGAGCTGATCGTATTGGTGGTCTCTTGCGATATGGAATCCCAGAATTCAAAATGGAGAAGCACAATATTGATCGACGCTTGGAACAAATGCGCGCTGAAGGAACTGAATTCCGTACTAATGCAGCTGTAGGAAGCACGGTAGACATCGATGTATTACGTGCATCTCACGACGCGATAGTTCTTGCATGTGGGGCCACTGCATGGCGTGATCTTCCGGTTCCGGGACGTGAACTAAAAGGCGTGTATCAGGCGATGGAATATTTACCGCTTGCGAACAAGGTGCAAGAGGGTGACTTAACCGAGTCCGATATCAATGCCGCTGGCAAGAACGTGGTGATCATTGGCGGAGGCGACACGGGAGCCGACTGTCTAGGTACTGCACTTCGTCAAGGGGCCAAGCAGGTGATTCAGCTTGAGATCATGCCTCGTCCTTCCGATTCTCGCTCACCAAATAACCCATGGCCTCAATTTGCAATGGTGTACAAAGTGACATCTGCTCATGAAGAGGGTGGAGAGCGCATGTACAGCGTCAACACAGAACGCTTCATTGACGACGGCAATGGAAATGTGCGTGCACTCTTGCTCCATGAAGTGGAAATGGTGAATGGCAAGTTTGAAAAGAAGGAAGGGACTGATCAAGAGATTCCAGCCGATCTTGTTTTCCTGGCCATGGGGTTCGTTGGCCCTGAGAAGGGATCTTGGCTCGATCAACTTGGAGTCGCTCTCGATGAACGGGGCAACATTGCTCGCGATGAGAAGTACGCCACAAACGTTCCTGGCGTGTTTGTTGCTGGTGACATGGGGCGCGGTCAGAGCCTGATTGTGTGGGCAATTGCAGAAGGCAGATCCTGTGCTTCAGGCGTGGACAGTTATTTGATGGGAGAAAGTTCTCTTCCTTCACCCATTCCACCAACAGCACGACCCCTCGTCTGAAAAACTCCCGGCCAGAAAAGAGAAGCGACACTCTTTTGATGTCGTGAGGCTCTACTGTTATAGATCGTGTTGTCCTTCCGCCTGCTATCCAGAACGCGGCTCATCACCGCCACGGGACTAGTGGCAGTTGCCTCGGTTCTGGGTGGAGCATGTGGAGGAGACACACTTGGAGTAGCAACAACTGTTGTCAATGTCACTCCTACTAATTTCGCCACTATTCCTCCAGTGAACAGCACCTTGCCAGGAACAACGACAACACTTCCTGTCAATGCCGTGGGTGCTGAATCTAAATATGTAGTGAAGGCTGGTGACTCACCTTTGGCAGTGGCCAACAAATACAACATCTCGTTAACTACCTTGTTGGCATATAACGGGTGGGTGAGCCCAGCACAATTTCCTTATCCCGGAACTGAGATCTTGATTCCGGCCCAAGCAGTGGTGCAACCAACTCAAAGTTCAACTCCCTCAGGCTCCACTCCGGCCAACCCATCTGGTCCCACCATCACTGGTCCTAACTGTGGAACAAGACCAGCAGGAACCTATGTGATCAAAAGTGGAGACTCCATCTTTTCCATCAAAGAAGATTTCTGTGTATCAACAGGTGCTTTGTTGTCGGCCAATGGTTGGTCAGATGTTGGCTCTGTTGTTTTGCTACCAGGCAAAACTATTCAGATTCCACAAGCTGGCTATTAGCTCTCAGAGCCATAGGCCGGAGAAAGGGTTACCTACTCGTCTCTCGTTTTCTTCTGGAATGACGCTCAAGAGCATGTTGTACTAACTCATCGATGAGATCTGTGTAACCCAATCCCGTTGCTGCCCATAATTTTGGATACATGGAAATAGGTGTGAAGCCAGGAATGGTATTGATTTCATTACAGAGGAATCCACGACCATCTTTTTCATAAAAGAAATCCACCCGTGCAAGACCCTCGCATCGAAGAGTCTTATAAGCCAACAAGGCAAGTTCCCGCACCTGCTCACTTTCTTTCTCAGAGAGTCCGGCAGGGATCATAAGAGAGGCGCTGTCGGTGACGTACTTGTCTTCGTAATCGTAAAACTCGTTGCCCGGGATAATTTCCCCAGCTACCGACGCACGAGGGGATCTGTTACCAATCACTGCAACTTCAATCTCCCTGGCAGTCACCCCTTCCTCGCACAGGATCCATTGGTCATAAGCGGCGGCAATGTGAACTGCATGTTGCAGTTCTTCTGCATTGTGGGCTTTAGTGACACCTACTGAAGAGCCCATGTTTGCCGGCTTCACAAATATGGGAAATCCGAGTTCTTGAACTACTGAATTGAGTGTTGACGGCGAGATGTTGTCTTCACGCAGCGCAACGTACTTCACTTGAGGAATTCCTGCGTGCGCAAAAACAGATTTCGCCATTGCTTTGTCCATGGCCAGAGCGCTGGCCAGTACGCCACTACCTACATAAGGCACGTCAAGCAGTTCAAGGAGCCCTTGCACCGTTCCGTCTTCTCCAAGTGGACCATGAAGTAGAGGTATCGCAACTACAGGTCCATCCTCGAGAAGAGTTGTTAGGTGTGTGGCTGAGGTGGAGTCTCCGGTGGCAACCAAATGTGATTCCAAAGTAGAAGGGTCAATTCCACCAGAGGAGAGTTGGCGTAAGTGGGGAAGTGCCCATTGTCCTGTGCGAGAAATTGCGATGGCAACTGTGCGATAGTGAGCAGGGTCAACCGCTTTTAAGACATGAGCAGCAGTGACACAGCTGACATCGTGTTCAGCTGATTGTCCGCCATAGAGAACAACAAGAGTTGTGCGATTCGAGGCGGATTCCATCGGTAGAAC
>JALRGJ010000149.1 GCA_023253435.1 Ilumatobacteraceae bacterium
CTGCCCCTGTCTGTTCCGGCTCCGGTTGTGGAGACAGACAATAAAGGATCATCTGCAGATACCTCTGAGATCACGGTGGCAGAAGCGTTGGTTCTGGGATCGGCTGTATACAAACCATCAGTATCGGTGAGTAACACCAACAGATCAGCCGACACTAAATGTGACAACAACGCTGCCAAGTGATCGTTATCGCCATAACGAATCTCGTTGTTGGCAATTGTGTCGTTTTCGTTCACGATGGGAACACATCCGAGTTCCAGCAACTTATGCAAAGTTTCACGCGCATGTAAATACTGCTGACGATCTACGAGGTCATGAGGGGTGAGCAACACTTGAGCAGCTACAAGAGAGTGAACCGATAATGCAGATTGATAAGCGGCCATTAACTGTGGTTGACCAACTGCAGATAAAGCCTGTAACGACAAGATGTCTGATGGGCGCTCAGAGAGTCCAAGCCCTGCAATACCGGACGCAACCGCCCCCGAGGTAACAAGTAGTACTTCATGGCCCTGTTGACGCGCTTGTGCCAACTGTCCAGCAACGTGCTCGATGACATCTGTGCGAATACGACCGGCATCATCGGTGAGAGATGATGACCCTATTTTGACCACTACTCGCATCTCTACAGACTTACATTTCTGGAACAAATTCGAAACTGAATTGTGCGATCCACACAACATCGCCCTCTCGCACCCCAGCCCTAGTTAGGAGTTTTGGGACACCAAGTTTGGCTAACCGTTCGTCGATGTAGTTGAGAGCCTCAGGAGTGGTGACATCGTTGAGTGCCACCACTCGTTCTGCAGCCCTCCCGTGTACCCGGTATTCATTGTCTGCTAGTTGCTCTACCCATGAGTGTTCTGGTTCTGGCCTCATAATGATGGTGGCTTCCACCACTGGCTCAGCTGCACGAGCCTGGCCCACTTCTTGTGCGAGCGCATTCACAACGCTTCGAACATTTTCAGTGGTGATGGAGGACATCTTCATATGTGGCCACTGATCCACCACGGATGCATCGGCGCTGTCAATCTTTGTTCCCACAATGAGTGATGGCCGCTCAAGTAGCTCTGGCCTGTAGTTACCCACCTCATGTTGCAAGATACGCAATTGCTCTTCTGGCTCTATGCCATCAAGTGCGACAAGATCAATGAGGTAACACAACACACGTGCTCGCTCAATGTGTCGGAGGAATTGATGTCCGAGCCCTCTGCCCTCTGAAGCTCCCTCAATCAAGCCAGGAATATCGGCCATCACAAATTCCGTGCTGTCGTCTACACGTACAACACCTAAATGTGGTTCAAGTGTGGTGAATGGGTAGTTAGCGATTTTTGGTTTTGCGGCAGACACGGTGCTGATGAACGTGCTCTTACCTGCATTAGGAAAACCGACAAGTGCGACATCGGCCATCAGTTTCAGTTCTAATTTGAGCCAGCGCTCTAACCCCTCTTCGCCTTGTTCTGCAAACGTTGGCGCACGACGCTTGTTACTCATGAACTTGTGGTTGCCTCGCCCCCCACGGCCTCCAGCAGATGCCAACCATTTATCTCCATGATGAACCAGATCTGCCAACACTTCTCCGGTGTACATATCTTTTGCCACAGTTCCCTCTGGTACCGCAATGTAGAGATCTTCTCCTGTTCGGCCATGAAGATCTTTGCCTTTTCCGTGAACACCATTGCCCGCTCTGCGGTGCGGGTGATCTCTAAACGCCAAGAGGGACGCAACATTGCGGTCTGCAATTAACCACACGTCTCCACCCTTGCCTCCATCGCCACCATTTGGCCCACCAAATGCCACTGGGCCTTCTCTACGAAAGCTGACACATCCGGCTCCGCCGTCTCCACCTCTCACATTTAGTTGGGCTTCATCGACAAACACACTCATAGGGCTACTCAAGGCTACTGGCGCATACCCCTCCAACTTGGCGACACACCACTCACCTACTGTTAGTGCATGGCATCTGCAGACAAAAACACTCACGAAATGTCTCGTGACTCGCTGTGGGTATCCACCATGAAGGGCAACGCTGCTCAATCAGACATCACACTTGCCCATGCCGACTCCTGGGCGGGCATTGGTACTACAGATGTCGCCAGCAGGCACCACAGAGAAAATGAGCAAGACTCTTCAATGGCTCCTCTTGCTACGAGGGCTGTTGGCCCTGGTATTCGTGCACTCCCAGAAGCAGAAGATCCATACCGCACATGCTTTGAACGCGACCGCGATCGCATCCTTCATGCTTCTTCGTTTCGACGGCTCGCAGGAAAAACCCAGGTGTTTGTTTTTCCCGATGATCACCAACGCACACGTCTGACCCATGCTTTAGAGGTCGCTCAAGTTGCTGTCTCTGTTGCGAGAGTCCTTCGTCTCAACGTTGCCCTCACAGAAGCAATTGCTCTTGGCCACGATTGTGGTCACGGGCCCGGTGGTCACGCAAGTGAAGATGCTCTATCTCAGTACCTCCCTCACGGATACGACCATGCAGTGTGGGGTGCAGACGTTGTACTTCAGCCACTCAACCTATGCACCGAAACTCTCGACGGCATTCGTAACCACAGTTGGTCACGGCCAGCTCCAGCAACCCCAGAAGCAGAAGTGGTGAGTTGGGCCGACCGTATTGCATATGTTTGTCACGACTTTGAAGATGCTGTTGATGCCGGAATCGTGACTCCCCAGCAACTACCCGGAGTTGTCAGCAAATTGTGTGGCACCACTCGTAGAGAACAATTAAGTGCATTCATCACTGCCATGATTCAGGCAACACAAGCAACTGGCCGCATAGGTATGGTCCCAGAAATTGCGGAAGCCCTTGCACAGTTCAGACGTTTCAATTACGAGACCATCTATCATCGGCCTGCATCTCAGGCGCAAGCACGCAGCGTGATCGACCTGCTTCGATCTCTTGTTGATCACTACATTGCAACGCCACGATTATTGCCTGAGTGGTCTGTCACTCCTTTTGATCCTCACTCCACTGAAGCCATCAATGCTGCAGTCACCTACGTAGGCGGAATGACAGATCGGTTTGCGTGCAGACAAGCTCTTGAACTACTCCAGTACCCCTCGCACAAACTTCCTCAAGGAATAGACACTCTCTTAGAACTTGAGTAGAAGAGAAGGCACAAAAAAAGCGCACCTTCCGGTGCGCCTTTTTACTCGCTGAGCGAGTGCGATGAACTACACCGCAGGATTGATATCGACGATCTTGCGCCCTTTACGCTCACCAAACTTCACACTGCCATCTGTGAGTGCGAACAGGGTGTCGTCTTTACCGATACCTACGTTCTTACCTGGGTGTGTGCGGGTTCCGCGCTGACGAATGATGATGGTGCCAGCAGTAACGACGGTTCCGTCGAATACCTTCACACCAAGACGTTGTGCATTTGAGTCGCGACCGTTTCTTGTTGAGCCGCCGCCC
>JALRGJ010000150.1 GCA_023253435.1 Ilumatobacteraceae bacterium
GTCATTCATTCCATGCTTACTCACCCAGTAGCAATTAATGGTTTGGCAGATGGCGGAGCTCACGTGCGTATGATCTGCGATGCCTCAATTCCCACATACTTGCTCACCCACTGGGCACGCGATAGGAAGCGCGGACCAAAAATCAGCGTTGAAGAAGCTGTGCGCTTGCAGACAACTGAAGTTGCGTCAGTGCTCGGGCTCTCTGATCGTGGATCAATTGCACCTGGCATGCGTGCGGATATCAATGTCATTGACTTTGAGAATCTCCGCATCAATCCACCTCACGAAGCAGATGACTTGCCTGCCGGTGGTCGCCGACTCTTGCAGTCTGCCGACGGCTATGTAGCAACTGTTGTCAACGGAGTGATTACGCGTCGTCATGGTGCAGACACTGGTCAGCGCCCTGGACGATTAGTGCGCGCCTAACTTTTCTATTTCTCGGTTCTTTCTGTCTTTAAGAATTTCCGCGTTCAAGAGTACGAACTTGACGCGAAAGTAGTGGCACTAAAGCAGCGCATAAAGCGATTGAACCTGCAATGACAAGAGCGGTTTGCGCCCCCACCATATGCGTGAGTGGACCAGCAAGAAATAGACCCACCGGTGCAAATGCCAAAGATCCGAATGCGTCATATGCACCAACCCTCGACATTGCTTCAGGTGGTATATGGATTTGCAATGTGGTGATCCAATTGGCGTAAAAAAGATCAAGTGCCACTCCGGCACAGAATGCCGCAAATACAAGGAACCACAGCGGCGTAGGAACTGCAAGAGCAAACATCCATAGTGACATCACAGGAATCACACCCACTGCCAATAAAAGTGCACGTTGAGGCCGCAATCTGAAAGCGGCAACAGTGCCCATCAAGCTCCCAAATCCCCACCCAGCCATCATGATGCCCATATCACGAGAACCCCCCAGAGCTTCTTTGACTTGAACCGGCGCAATCACACCCAAGAATCCTTCAAATGCCATATGGAAAAACGCATATGCGATCACCACAATGACAAGCCATTGGCGAGAAGAAAATTCCGTCCACCCTTCACGAAGTTGCATCATCATGGACTCTTGCTCTGTCTCTTCATCGGAAACTGCAACTGAATCAAGATGTCGTAATCCAAAAACCAGAATCCCTGCAATTGCAAATGAAGCTGCATCGATCAGAATTGCCCAGCCCGACCCAAAAGTAGCCACCGTGATCCCTGCAACGCTGGCGCCAAGAGTGAATGCAAGGTTTGCACCCACCCCCACAGATGAATTTGCAGATTGAAGTTTCTCAGGCGGAACTATTTGGGGCATCAGACCTGTAAACGCTGGGTACCACAACGCATTCAGTACTCCAAAGACGAATCCATTAAATGCAAGGAGTGGCACCGAAGCAAAACCAAACAAAAATGAAAATGCACTCACGCTGACAAATACGGCACCGATGATGTCTGTTACTCCCACCAAACGAGCTCGACCAAATCTGTCAGCAGCTACTCCCCCCACCAACATAAAAAGCACAAGAGGAATCATGTGAAAGGTGGTGACAACGCTGAGCGAGCCCGCATCCCCACCGGGAAGTTCTAAAACACCAAATGCAAGTGCAATGGGAGCCATTCCGTTGCCAATGTTGCTGACAAAACGAGCAAAAAACAGACGACGGAAGTTTGGGATATTCCAAATTCCTGTGAGTTCCGCCCACATCTCTACTTTTGGCATAGCCCTGCCACATTACGACAGGTGAAATGAAGATGTGCGCTTAACGCCCTTTCCATTCAGGCGCGCGCTTTTGGGCAAATGCTGTTGCACCTTCTTTTGCATCTTCACTGCTAAAGACAGTCTTTTGTAGTTCACCCATCAATTGAGGATTACCGTTTCCAATTTCATCGAGCATGAGTTGCTTTGTTGCTTGCACTGCAAGCGGACCATTTGCTGTAACGCGTGCAGCCAAGGCAAGGGCTGCTTCCTTGAGTTGATCAGAAGGGACCACTTGATTGATTAATCCCAGCTCCGCTGCTCGCTTTGCATCAATTGGGTCACCGGTCAGACCCATTTCCATTGCAACAGCCAATGGAATTCGGGCAGGCAAACGCACTCCACCACCTGCGGCAAATAATCCTCGCTTCACCTCTGGAATTCCAAAACGAGCAGTGTCGACAGAGACAATGAGGTCGCACATCATCACAACTTCAAATCCACCTGCAAGTGCATGGCCATTAACAGCGGCAATCAGCGGCTTCTTACACTCACGCAATGCCACAAATCCTTTGCCGATTTTGGCGAGGTCTTCACCAGCTGCAAACGCTTTGAGATCCATTCCGGCACAGAAGATTTTTTCTCCCGCTCCTGTAATAACAATCGCGCGTACCTCTGGGTTAGTTGCGGCATCGGTCAAGGCATTAGAGAGTCCTTCGCTCAATGCACCGTTCAATGCGTTTCCCGCTTCGGGACGATTCAGTGTGAGAACAAGAACGTTATTTGTGATCTCGGATAAGACTTCCATGACAACCTCCAGGTAGTTGTACAACAGTACAACGAGAGGAATTCAGAAACCCTATTCGCCCAGGACTGTAATGACTCCGGTGTCTCCATCAACACGAATCATTGCGCCATCAGGAATGCTCCGTGTTGCACCGGTAGCTGAAATCACGCACGGAATTCCTAGTTCTCGACTCACAATGATCGCATGGCTGAGAGGAGCCCCCACGTCCACCACCACTGCCGACGCAGGAACAAACAATGGCGTCCACGAGGGATCTGTAATGGGAGCTACCAAAATGTCGCCAGGCTCGAGCGCAGTGGGATCATTGCTATCCAAAATCACACGTGCCCTGCCTTCAGCACTTCCCGGGCAGCCGGGCATTCCTTGCATTGTTTCGCCAACTTTCAACTTGTTAGCAACAACATCCGCACGAAGTGGCCACGTACCTGGGTCTGATGGTGTACCAACAAACAGGAATTGAGGCTCTCGCAAACACAACTTGTTGTATTCAGTACGACGATCACGAATGGTATTTGTTAGTGACTTTGGATTGCTGACGAGAGTCGCAAGTTCTTCTCCCCTTACAAAACCAAAGTCTTCAATTTCATCGAATGCACCAATCTCTACCATTCGATGTCCCAATTCTCGCATGGGAACTCTCATCTCATGAATGAGACGAATGTTGTTCGTTTTTGAACGTTCGCGCCCAGGAATCCATGCATGAGAGGCATTGATCGCAGCAGCTAACTGACCGTATGTTGCTTCATCTGCTTTCACCATTTCAAGCAACGTGTTACTTGCTTCCTCACGTTCGGTGGCACGCTTTGAATTTTGTCCTACAGGATTCATGTTGTCAGGAGCGAGACGCATTCTGTCGATGGCCGAGAGTGCCAATTCAGGGCGTGTTTCCCATGATGGGGAACGTGCTTCCCATTCGTTTGGTCCTCGTG
>JALRGJ010000015.1 GCA_023253435.1 Ilumatobacteraceae bacterium
GGTGTGTGAATGCAAGAAATCTCAATATTGCCCACTTTGATGACATCTCCAGATACGTGTTTATGAATATCTGATTCCGATATTCCAGTTGTCCGTAGCACCCAAGGGACTTCATGCTCATTGACATGGATGGGAACAGAGTCAATTTCTAGGAGAGCTGACACGCCCTCAATGGTGTGACCCATCATTGAACCTCCCACATGATCGGCGTGATAGTGGCTTGCCAGAGCTCCCACCACTTTCATTCCATCCTGTGCGGCAATGTCGACAACTCCTGCAACGTCATAGGCGGGGTCCACAATCACGCATTCATTTGTGGTTTTGTCACCGATGAGATATGTGAAGTTGACCATCTGTTTGGCCATCATGTTGTCGGTTGCAAAGTCCTGACCACTGAGGAGTTGGCGGAGATAAAATGGGGTTGTGTCTTCTTGGCTCACACCAAGCAGAATAGAGCCGTGACCAGTGCAATGGAGATACAGGCGGGCGACCGAGTATTGGTGGGGACTCACATTCTCTCGGTTTCGGAAGATCTTGCGAAAGATCTACAACCGGGCGATCAATTGCTTGGCATAGCCGCAACTGGGAGTATTCGGCGCATACCTGCGGAAGTTCATGACATGGTGTCAGAGAGAGTGGGACAGGCCAGAGAAGCCTTCTATGAGATGGCATCCATAACTGCAACAGCTTGCAATGAATTTTTTTCAGAGGCCGCCCGCTTATTGAGTGATGACGCTGTGTACAAAGAAATATCTCGCATTAATTCGCAGGATGTGGAAGATGCGCAACGTCGTTCTCGCTCAATCACTCGACTGCAATTCTCGTCCAAGATGAGAGACGACATGGTTCGGGCTTTTGAGATGTGGCGTGACCTTCCACTTGATACCGAACAGAAAATTTCAGAAATTGAACACCATGGATGGACAGTAGAGGAGTGGCGCGCTCCACTTGGTGTGATTGGTTTTGTTTTTGAGGGTCGTCCCAATGTTTTTGCTGATGCGACTGGTGTTCTCAAGAGTGGAAACACTGTGGTATTCAGAATAGGAAGTGATGCCCTACAAACCGCTCGGGCGATCATGGAGTTTGTGATCAGACCCGCGTTGAAGAATGCAGGTCTCCCTGAGGGGGCGGTGGTTCTTCTTGAATCTCGGGAACATGCTGCTGGTTGGTCACTTTTTTCCGACACTCGATTAGCGCTTGCAGTAGCCAGAGGTTCAGGTGAAGCGGTTGCAGAACTTGGATCAATCGCTCAACAGTCTGGAATATCGGTGTCTTTACACGGTACTGGAGGTGCATGGATTCTCGTTGGAGAAAATGCCGATGCTGGCGAACTAAGAAAGATTATTCAACACAGTCTTGACAGAAAAGTCTGCAACACGGTGAACACAGTATGTGTGCCCCGTGTTCGTGCTGCAGAATTATGCGCTCTTGTAGTAGGCGGTGCTAACGACGCAGCAGCTACACGAAGTGGTTTTGCAAAAGTTCATTGTGTTAACGGAGCCGAGGAGTTTCTTCCACCATCTCAAATGATTGAAGTAGTTCGATCTAATGGATTGTTACGTGAGTCTCAATTATCTATTGCTAACGAGACTGAGTTACATCGAGAGTTTGAATGGGAAGAAACACCTGAATTTTTTCTGGTGGTGACAGACGATCTTTCACACTCAATTGAACTGTGTAACAAGTACAGCCCACACTTTGTCGTGAGCATTGTCTCCACGGATGCTAAAGAGAAAGAGATTGTGTGGTCCTCAGTTGATGCTCCATTTGTGGGAGATGGTTTCACTCGTTGGGTAGATGGACAATTTGCATTGTTACGCCCCGAGTTGGGTCTATCTAATTGGGAACGCGGACGACTATTTGCACGAAGTGGCATTCTCTCTGGCGACTCTGCATTTACGGTTCGACTACGAGTGAGACAAGCAGACCCAGGTCTACATCGATAATTATTTGGTCAGTTCCAAATTGTCGATGAGTCGAACATCCTCGAACCAGCACGCAACGCAAATAACCGATGGCTGTGTTATTTCTGTAAAACGCACCAGACTTTTTGCATCCACAACTTGAACATATTCACATCTGGCGTCTTTTGCAGTGTGAATGTGTTCAGCAACTGCAGACTCAATCAATGCGGTGTCTGAGCATCCATCTTGGTACATCCTCTGTCCTAATTGAAGTGCTCGATATATAACAGGTGCTTGCCTGCGCGAGTTTGTGGTGAGACGAGTGTTTCTGCTGGATAACGCAAGTCCATCGAGATCTCGTACTGTGTCGACGCCGAAAATCTGAACGGGCATGTCAAGTTCTTGCACCATCTGCTTGATAACGGCCAACTGCTGATAGTCCTTCTTTCCAAAAAAGGCTGTGTGGGGTTGAACTGCATGAAAAAGTTTCAAAACAATTGTTGTGACGCCTCGAAAGTGTCCGGGCCTCCCAGCTCCCTCCATAGGTTCCGCTGCATGCCCGGGTTCTACATAGCTGTTGAAGCCCTCTGGATACATCACGTCAGATGTGGGTGCGTATACGGCTGAGGTGAAGTGGGCACGTGCTAGCTGAATGTCGGAATCGAATGTGCGGGGATACTTCTCGAAATCGGATGAGACGTTGAACTGTGTGGGATTTACGAAAACAGACAGAACAGTAGTGTCACATTGGGATGCCGAAACTTCCAGCAGTTTGGTATGGCCGCTGTGCAGTGCCCCCATTGTGGGGACAAATCCAATCGTCTTGCCGCTGCTGAGTTGTTGTTGTGACCACTCGCTCATTGCTGAGGGTGTGCGGAGTATCTCCATTTTATTGAAATGAGTGTTGTGTTGATGGAAACTTAGATTCGTGGACTTCATTCACGTAGGCATTCACGGCATCAATTGCTTGTTGTCGAAAGTTCGTATACGCCTTTGTGAACGTAAAGCAACGTTCGGATAAGCCAAGAAGATCATTGATCACAAGAACTTGGCCATCGCAATGAACACCCGCCCCAATGCCGATAGTGGGAATTGCGAGAGTATTGGTTATCTCCTCCGCAAGATCACTAGGAACTGCTTCAATGACGACAGCGCTTGCTCCTGCCTTTTCCACCGCCAATGCATCTTTCATGATGCGTTCTCGCGAACCTGCGCCATCACCTTCGGTTCGTCCTTGAACCTTGTTGCCACCCATTCGGTGATAACTCTGAGGAGTAAGTCCGATGTGTCCAATCACCGGGATGTCTGCGTTCACTATCGCCTCGATTGCATGAGATACATGCACTCCGCCTTCAAGTTTGACGCATTCTGCTCCTGCCTGAATGAGCCTGATTGAGTTCCGCACCGCATCAGAGTTCGAAGCTTGATAAGAGCCAAAAGGTAGATCCCCCACAATGAGAGCGCTTGGCTTCGCTGCGGCCACCATCTGTACGTGGTAGGCCATTTGATCCATCGTTACGGCCAGGGTATTTTTTGCGCCTTGCATCACCGTGCCAACAGAGTCGCCCACGAGAATGAGATCAACATTTGCGGCATCAACAATGCGAGCCATTGTTGCATCGTAGGCAGTCACCATAGCGACAGGAGAACCAGCGCCTTTGCTCTCAAGCAAGCGTGGGATGGTGAATTTGATCTTCTTGGGGGGGGTCATCATGCTCATGGTGATTCTCAAATCTGCCTACAGGCTAAAGGTGAATAGTCAAGAAATGCAGTGGCAATTGCACAGGTCACTAGCGTGTGAGGGTGCTCAAGAGTGGTGTCATCCGTGTGTATCTGCTGTGGGACAGATGGATACACCTGCACGCATCTATTGGACCCAAGGATTTCAGAGCCAAGAAGTTCCTGAGATTTGGTCGTGGCAGTTTGATTATGTGGCGTCCTCTGACAATCTTTAATGAGCAGTACATCGCTATTGGGGAAGACACTCTCATTGGTCCAGCGGTGTCACTTTCGGCGGGAATGGTGCCAGGCCAGGAGTGCATCACTTCTCCCGTTGTCTCAATTGGGGACCGTTGCCTGATCGGAAGAGGTAGTGGAATTGTCGGACATTTCTCTATCACTATTGGTAACGACGTGTGGACAGGACACCATGTGTACATCACGGATCAGAACCACGGATACGAAGATGTATCGCAGCCGATCAGCAAACAATCACAACCCGAGAAAGCAGTGGTGATTGGTGATTCTTCTTGGCTTGGCTACGGCACTGTTGTGTTGCCTGGTGTCACCATCGGTAAACACGTCGTTATTGGAGCTAACTCAGTGGTGTCAAAAGATATTCCGGACTACTCGGTGGCAGTGGGTAATCCAGCACGGGTCATTAAGAAATATGAGCACGGTGTTGGTTGGGTGAAAGTATCAGACCGATAAGTCAAGAGGAGGTTGACAAGCTTTCATGTCATTTTCTCTCGCAAATTTTCCTATTCGTTCACTAATTGGAACACCCTCTACTTCAGTTTCTGCAAAATACGGTCTGCGGTCGGCCGTTTGTAAGGCAGCGGCAAAAGCACGTCGATCCTTTATGTACACGCGATAATCAGAGATCCATTGTGGAACGAGCGCTTTACCCTTCTCGTCAGAAGGAACGTCTTTCTCAATTTTGTCAATTGCGTCTTCAAGAGAATCTGTTGCCTTGGTGACTAACTCGGCTTTCTTTCTCATTGCTACAGCATCTGTGGCATTCATTTTCGAGAGATCCTGAATTGAAAACCTATAGTTCTCTGCCTCTAAACACGTTGCCTGTGAGCGTGCTTTCCAGGCGTCATCATTTATTTTGTTAATGCTTTCACGAGGCGCAAAGCCGAATGCATACACCCACATGCCAGCGATGGCAATGCACACGATCGTGAGCGCTATTCGGGTTAATCGCTGGATCATTCTTGAATGTTAGAACTCTGAATTGTTATGCAATGGACGGTATGTCAGGGTCAAATGGCACACGGCGGCACCTACACCGAAGAGAACGGCCCATCCGCCAGTCATATCGGCCATGCCTATTTGGTCATCCAAGGAGATGGAACCAGCTCCCAGTAGGCCGATAACAGTTCCGGTGATAACTAAAGATGCGCAATATTCCCATCCACCATTGGGCAAAAAGATGAAATAGCCCACCTTCCAGTGAACGGTAACTATCGCGACGATCATTAGGGCAATAAGTGCAGCCGAAGCTGGAACAGTAAAGAGACCGAATACGAGTAGAAGTCCCGCACCGATCTCGGTAAAGGCAGCAACACGTGCTTGCATCTGAGGGAACTTCATCCCAATACCTGCGAACCAAGAGGCAGTACCCGCAAGACCTCCCGCACCCCACACCTTGTTGTACCCGTGGTACGCGATTGAAGCACCAGTTGCGATACGCAAAATCGCAAGTGCAAAGTCCATTTTTGTCATAGAGATACTTTATGCCCCACAAACCCATGAAGTTGAGTGCAAGACTGAGTGTGTGAACTTTCGGCATTCTCGCTACCTATTGGGGGCAATTTCAATTGCGCTTTCCAGTGGCTTGGTTGCTTGCGGTTCTGACCCGTATGCACATTGCTCATCTAAGACTGCAATCGCATCTTTCACCTTGCAGTTTGGCAATGGTCTCGACAACTTTTCTGAAGACCAGTATTCCAACCTTCGATCTTCTACGTCAGATGCGATACAGATTGCTAAGGCGGCTGAGTCATCCACAAACAGGGAGATTTCTTCTGCTGCCTCAGACGTTCACGATGTACTTCTTAAGTTCCAGAACAGGATGAATCAATTCTCTTGGGATGTGAGTACAGCTGTTTTAGATTCCTCTACAAATGAAGTGGCAAGTCAACTTGCAACGACGGAAATCTTAAGGAAGGCCAATTTGGTGGAATCTTTTGTCATCGAGACGTGTGGGATGCCCACCACTGTGGACATTGCTCAACAAACTGGGGACACCTTACCCATGCCATATATTGCTGGGCCTACGGCTACTGATCCTCCGACAAATACCATCAATGAGAATTCAGAAGACGTGGCTATCGGAACCACTGTGGCAAATCTTTTCAAATTAACTCTGATTGAGGCTCAAGTGAAGTGCCTTGGTAATGCATTACGGGGTGTGTACGACCAAACTACGGCATACTCAAATGCAAACGAGTATCAAGCACAGTTTCAATCTGCTTTTGACTTATGCGGGATTGATTTTCAAGTTCCTACGGAATCCTGACTTGTCTCGAATCTAGGATTGGTATAGATGGAATTAGTTTTTGTTCGACACGCAGAGCCTGAATGGGTAAAAGATGGTTTGTCTGTTGATAATCCACCTCTAACCGAAAGAGGTTTTGAACAAGCTGTTTATCTAGCTGATGCATTACGCCACGAGGAATTTGAAGAAATTCATGTGTCGCCTCTAGTGCGCACACAACAGACTGCACTGCCACTACTTCAGATTCTCAATAGAGATCTAAAAATCACTCCTTGGCTCGAAGAGATACGCAATCCAATCTGGCATGGCACTCCGGAAGAAAAGGCCAATGAAGCTTGGAAAGCGGAGAAATCCAAGAACTCACATGATCGTTGGTCTGGCTTAGAAGGTGGTGAACCGGTTATTGATTTTGTTCAACGAATTAATGAGGGAGCCAGTGAATTCCTAAAGACTCTTGGGTTGATCAGATCAGATAATTCACTTCCGGTGTGGCATCCCACGCAAACTTTTGAGGAAGACCGAAAAATTGCGCTAATTGCTCATGCGGGAACCACCAGTGTTGCAATTTGTCACATGTTGGGTCTCAGCCCCACGCCATGGGAGTGGGAGCGACTCGTCATCGGACACGCAACAATCAATCGAATTCGAACCTTGCAATTGGGTGACGGAATCACATTCGGATTGAGCCAGTTATCTGGCAATGAACATTTGCCGACGGATCTCAGGACGTATTGATTTTTCAGAACCAATTGATTCTGGGCCGGTGTTCCTTCGTTCATCCATTTCCACATAGAGTCTGAATATGGACAAAAAAGTTGCAGACCCAGACCTGTTGAAGATGTTTTCCTTTGGTGTATTCACAAAATTAGAGGGTGCCGTTACTGCAGGAATGATTCATCTTGGTGATCGCCTTGGGTTGTATACCGCGTTATCTCAAGCAGATAACGGGTACACGTCTCAGCAACTAGCTGATGCAACGCAGCTCCATGAGCGATGGGTGCGCGAATGGCTTCACAATCAGGTTGCTGGGAGAATCTTGCAGTCAGACAACTTGAGCGATGAACATCCGGTTTTCTATATGACCCCTGAGGCGATTGCAGTATTGGCCACGCCCCAACATCCTGCATATGGAATGGGCATGTTTCATCGTTTACCCCAAACTATGAATGCTCTCAATGAAATGCCTAATTCATTTAAAACAGGTCTTGGCCACGACTACGACTCACACGGACCCGAAGGAGCTGTTGGGATAGAGAAGAGTTTTGAGCCCTGGAACCAGAATTTCTTTTTACCGGTAGTTCTCCCGGCTTTAGAAGGCGTTGTCAGCAAATTGACTGAGGGAGCCAAAGTGGCAGATATTGGCTGTGGCGCAGGTGGTCTTGGGCTGCTTCTTGCTCAGTCGTATCCCAACTCAACGGTGACCGGGTACGACATCTCTCGATTTGCTTTAGAGCGGGCCAATGAGCGTTTGGGGGAGAGTGGATTGACGAATGTTCGATTTGTTGATCCCCGAACAGAATCAATTGAAGATGATAATTCGCTAGACCTCGTGTGCACTTTTGACTGCATTCACGACATGACCCATCCAACAGAAATGATGCGAACCATTCGCCGAGCACTGAAAGATGATGGTACGTGGCTATTGGTGGACATCAAAGCGCATGATTCTCTTGAACTGAATGTGACTAAGAATCCGATGGCGTCTTTGTTGTACGGGATCAGCGTGCTGAGTTGCATGTCGTCGGCAATGTCTGCTCCCGATGGAGAGGGATTGGGCACTCTTGGCTTGTCGGGTGAACGGGCAGAACAAATGGCACGAGATGCAGGATTTACTCGTTTCCGCCGCCTAGATGTAGATCACAGTGTCAATGCGTTCTATGAAGTGAGGCCATAAAAGAGTCGCCACCTCTCTGGATCAGGAGAGATGACGACTCAGACTGGATCTGAAATTATGAAGCGAGAACGTGTTAGTTGTTAGTTGCTGGCCACTGCCGGAGGGGTAGAAGTGCCACAACCGTTTATGGCGTCCACTGCTGGGGTTGGGTCAATTGCCTCACCACCGAGGGGATGAATTTCAAAGTGAAGGTGTGGAGTGTTTGTTCCACCGGTTTTACCCACGTAGCCAACAACTTGACCGGCTTTGACTTTTGTACCCACTGTGATTCCATCTGCAACGCGGGACATATGACCGTAGAAGAAGTAGGTGCCGTTGGCGGCAGTGATGCGAACACCGTTGCCAGCAAGTTTGTCTGTAGCGGTTGAGTACATCTTCGTGATGGTGCCATCGGCAACTGCGTAGAGAAGGTTTCCTTCTTTTGCAATGATGTCAACACCAATGTGCAAACGGTTTGTACCGCGGGGAGCATGCCAAGTGTTTTCAAAAGAACATGGACCTTGCACTGGGAAGACAGACAGTTGAACTGCAGGCGGAGCCATGACACCCAGTTTGATTGCTGTTGCTGTGTTCAGTGAGCCAGTTGCTGGCAAACCATTAGCGGCTTGGAATGTCTTAATGGCGGTGAATGTTGCACCACCAAAGACTCCGTCAACGCCGCCTTTGACTGGTATTCCAGCGTTCACGAGCGCGTTTTGTACGATGCGAACATTGTCGCCCTTGTTTCCGCGGACTGGCAGAACTGTGATCAGATTCTTTGTAACAGCAACATTCGTAGCTACTGGTGTTGGTGCAGGAGCTGTCACTGGCGCAACCAGCCCTAAGGCGGCTGCAGTTGAGTGATCAAGAACACCGTTTACAGTGAGGCCTTTCTTTGTCTGGAATGCAGAGATTGTTGATGTAGTACCAGAACCAAACATTCCGTCAACGCCACCTTTCACAGCAAAACCCGCAGCTACAAGCGCCTTCTGAACAGTGACTACAGCATCGCCCTTGTTTCCACGAACAGGCAGCGTGCTCACAGTGAACGGGAACTTCTGGCTGGCAACTGTCGTTGTTGGGGCCACTGTGGTGCTAGATGCAATCGTGGTGGTGGGTGCAAGGGTGGTGGAGGAGCCAATAGACACCTTGAGAACCTTTGCTGTTGACTCGTCAACCACACCCGTTACTTTGAGTCCGACAACTTTTTGAAAATTCTTTAGAACAAGTCGCGTGCGCTTATCGAACACGCCTGTTGCTTTCAGAGTGAATCCGTTACGGATAATTGCATTCTGAACAGCGGCCACGTGTGGACCCTTTTCGCCAAACTTTGGCTGGCCGGGAGCAGTCTTTGCTGAAGTAGACGAATTAGTGGTTTGAACGGTGGCGGCAGAAGCAATCCCGGGGATAGCAATAACGCCAATTGTTGAGGCCAGAACTGCCACGGTGATTTTGCTGATGAAATGTGTGCGGTTGTGAGACATCTGTCTGCTCCCTTTTTGATCCGCAAAAGGGATCGGCAGGTGTGAGCAGAACTTGAGAAATTTCTCACTAAAAATGTTTATGTGACCACTTTGAGTGGTTTAGGTGGTGAAACCACCACTATTCGTGACGTTCTAAAGGCCTATAGGGGTCATAGAACCGGTTTTCTCATCAATTAAGCGGGTCATGAGAGACTGGGGATGAGTACTCAATGAGGAGAAAAGGGGGCTTTCAAGTGGGTTTGAGCCAACTTTCAAGGTCTGTTTCTGGCAAGACAGTTGTCGTGACTGGTGCGGGAAGTGGGATGGGGAGAGCTACCGCGTTCTTGTTTGCGGACGAAGGTGCGCATGTGGTGGGTGTTGATGTGAACGCCGACGCGCTGATGGAAACCGTGACACAAATTCAGGATGAATACGGCAAGTCTTCAGCAGTTCAGTGTGTGGCCAATGTTGCTACACCAGATGGACGTCAGATGATTCATGACGCAGCTCTCTCTAGTTATCAAACAGTGGATGTCCTTGTGAACAATGCCGGAATTAGCAAGGTTTCATCTGTGAGATCCGACGAGGAAACTTTTACGCAAAATTGGGATACGACACTTGCTATCAACTTGTCTGCTCACGCACATCTCATTCGCTTGTTTCTTCCACAACTTCTTGAATGTGAATCCGGGGGCAGAATTGTAAATATTGCTTCAACTGAGGCAATTGTGGCTACGAGTGGTCTCGCTGCCTACACGGCATCCAAACATGGTGTTATCGGACTGACCAAGAGTTTTGCTGTGGAGCTTGGGGGAACAGGAATCACGGTGAACGCCATATGTCCTGGGCCAATCGAGACAGGTATGACTGCCTCAATAGATCAAGAGTCCAAACAGAAATATGCACGACGCAGGGTGAGTTTGCGAAGGTATGGGCAGCCAGAAGAGGTTGCCCATATGACATTGAGTCTGTGCCTACCTGCAGCATCCTTTATTACTGGAGCAACGGTAGTGGTAGACGGTGGAATGACTATTCATCACTGATGTCTGTTGACTACAAGCGGTATCCGTCATCCATTCCCACAAAGCCGCTGGGTGCGTGAGCACCGATCACCAGAGTTTCTAGAACCCCAATTCCTTCATGTGTTGTGCCGTCAGAATTCTGACATGTGACTCGACTGACGGTTTGAGTGTGCAGATGATGCATTGCCAAAGGATCAGGAACTGGAACAGTGAATCTTTCCCCACCTACAGCAAGATCTCCCTTGTGGAAGCCATGTCCCCACTCCGGATGCAGATAACCAAGCCCGAGCATTTGGAAATGAACCAAGGGCTCAAAGTGAAGATGGCTTGATGTATCTGCAAACTCATAGGTGAGATCAAATGCCTCTGCCCGTCTTGTTCCTGGTTCCCATGTGTATTGATACTCGAGCTTGTGTGAATTTTTAATGGTGTCTGCACCTATCAACATTGCGCCGGATTCGTGCCAGCGTTGACCGTCTGCATATTCATTCAGATCAAACATGGTGCCAAAACCATCAAAACACACCGGTGCCCACAGCCAAAAGAATTGTGGTGCTTGTGGTATTGGAGCTCCTAGCTGAACTCTTTCACCCACATTTCTGATTCCCCATGATCTGTCGCGTGAACCTTTGTGGGCATCAGGAGTCAGATTCTGTCGCACGCCGTCAATTTCTATCCATCCACTCCATGCTCCTAGTTGAGTGAGTCGCGTGTAGTCCATCGTGACACGATTACCCACTCGCTGAAGAAAAGGTGGCTCTTCAAACGGAAGAGACGCTGCATGAAATGTGACCTCTGCAGTAATTCCGTGTTCAGGAGAGTTAACGGAAATCGTGTGCAACTTCAATGGAACCTTTACGTCCACGTGTATTGGACCCACTTTTGTGCATTGAAGTCTGTCGTGAGGTGCTCTTGCTGAGGCATGAACACTGATCTGCTCTCCTTTGTACACAACAGAGAAGGCGGCGTCCATGACATGTCTATTGGGATATAGGCCCATTGCTATCGCGAAGAACAAAGCGCCATCATGCGAGTAGCCGTTGTAGAAGTAGCGGTCATAATGCCCAGGATCACCACTCGCAGCATGTGCAATCGGGGCTGACGTTTGATGGATTGGGAAGTCGTCAAATGAAGTGATCATGTCTGTGACCGTAGCCACCCAAAAAGGCAACCTAAGAAGTGGAGGCGAAGTGCCTGGTGGGCATAGGGTCACAGTGTGGTTGCATTATCGGGCCGTACATATCGAGTGGTGTGTGGAACTGCCTTTGCATCGCTGTGCATCATTGTTCTTACAGGCGCATTGGTTCGACTCACCGGCTCTGGTCTTGGGTGTACCGATTGGCCCAGATGTAATGAGACCAAGTTTGTGGATATCTCCACATCGCACACTTTTATTGAACAAGCCAATCGCCTCTTCACTGGTGTGGTCTCTTTCAGTGTTATCGCAGCAGTCTTAATGTCTCACCGCAGAACACCTCGAAGAAGAGATCTCATCATTCTGGCTTGGGGCTTAGTAGTGGGAGTTCTTGCCCAGATCGTCATTGGTGGCATTGTTGTCCTTACTGGACTAAACCCATATGCAAATATGGCTCACTTTCTGGTGTCGCTCATACTCATCGCATGTTCATATATTTTGTATCAACGCTCGGCTGGGTTCTCCACAAATGCATGGAAGCGATCCATCGGTAAAGGTCTTGAGCGATTGACAATTGGATACTTACTTGCATCCATTGTTGCCATTGTTGCCGGAACAGTTGTAACTGCCACCGGACCACATGCAGGAGATGAGAACGCCGTCCGCTTCGGATTCGAGCTTGAAAGCGTGGTTCGGGTTCACAGTGTTTCTGTTCTGATTGCTATTGGTCTTTTGTTATTTATTGCTCTGAGGGCGTGGAGCACCATGCGTGAAACTGATTTTTTTGACTCTGTGCAGACATGCTTATTTGTTGCAGGAATGCAAGCCATCGTTGGATATGCCCAGTACTTTACCGATGTGCCCGTCACCCTCGTTGCAATTCACATCGTGGGAGCAGTTTCTTTCTTTGTGGCCAGTCTTCGTTTGATTGTCCAACCAAACACCTCTGCGTGAAAAACGCTAGTTTTCTCGTATGACTACCGAACAAGAAGTTCTTCTCGAAGTAAGTGACCACATTGGCACCATCACGCTCAATGCTCCCGGTCGCATGAATACCATTTCTGGAAAGATGCTCGACCTTCTTTCCGAAAAATTGCTCGAAGCCGACAAAGATCCAAATGTTCGTTGCATCATCCTCACAGGTGCGGGCAAAGCATTCTGCGCTGGCCTAGATCTTGGGTCTCAAGCTGGCAAAACTGAATCGCTAGGTGTTCTCGATGATCCAAACGCAAATATGACTGAATTTGATTTGAGGAATGCGCCACCAATTGTGTTGCACAACATTGATACTCCAACGGTGTGTGCTCTAAATGGTGGGGCAGCTGGGTACGGTCTTGATATTGCACTTGGATGTGATATTCGCATTGCCTCTGAGTCAGCGAAAATGGCTCCAGGCTTTGCAAAGCGGGGCATTCTGCCTGAAAGTGGTGGCACATGGCTCTTGCCAAGAATTGTGGGATACGCACGAGCAGCAGAGATTGCGTTCACGGGGAAGACACTCAAGGCCGACGAATGCCTAGAACTGGGATTGGTCAATCATGTTGTTCCAGCTGATCAATTGTTGGATGAGGCCAGAGCAATCGCTGGGGAGATCGCTTCTAATGCACCATTGGCAGTGAGGGCAATCAAGAGAATGATGCGTGCCGCAGAGACAGAAACATTTGAACAAAATGTGCACCATGTTTTTCTTCAGTTGTTGCCTCTGTTTAGAACAAAGGATTTCAAAGAGGGCGTAGCTGCCTTTATTGAGAAGAGACCAGCTCAGTTCACGGGCCGGTAGTTCTTCATTCATGAATCCCTTTGTCGTGCTTGGTGTGGACGAAAGTGCCACAGAACAAGATCTGCGACAGGCGTGGAGACAACTGGCTGTGCGGGCACATCCCGACGCAGGGGGCAGCCACGAACAGATGACTCAATTGAATCAGGCTCTGCATTTGTGCTTAATTCAAGTGCGAGAACGTGCGCAACAAATAGAACCGATAAAGAAAACCCTACGTCCCGTACGGCGACGAATCGCTCAGGAGATGTCAAGTTTTACCGTGAATGTTCTCCCAGTTGAGTGTTGGCACGCCTTAGAGATAGTGGCAGCAACTTGCGGACCTACCATTGCTGCTGAGCCCCCGTATTTGTTGGAGTTTTTTCTTCAAGATTCACCACTTGAAAATGCCATTCAGTCATGGTGTAGATGCGATTTGGTCCCAGAAGCTGGATCTACCACGGTACATGTGACTGTTGGATCTGCAGATGAACTCTCGGCTCCAGAACTAGACAATGTCAGAGATTTTCTCGTTGCCGAGCTCAATGAATTGGATTGGTCAGACAGTTAATACGTAGCTGCAGCTTTAGATAACCGATCACGAATAGCAATTCCCAGACCTGACGGCTCGGGGAGCAGCGCAACAATGTAAGCAACTCCTAGCAAGTCTGCGTTGCGAAGAGCATCGTAAAGGTTGATTGCATACTGTTGAGTGTCTGGAAAGAAAAGCATTGTCACGGCGTGTCCTGCGTCTCGCAAAACGGCTATTTGATTCTCTGCCTCTTCAGCAGTCTCAACAAGGACTACTTTTGCTTTTGGTGCATAGTGAGCAAGCATCATTCCTGGAGCTCGAGACTCACCCGTAGTGAGTTGTACCGGCAGTTGTAGGTGTTCAGCGATCTGGGATGACGTGACAGCACCAGGTCGAAGCACTTGCACTGATTCGTTTATGCATTCAACAATGGTCGATTCGACACCAATTTCACATGAGCCGCCATCCAGAATTATGTCGACCTCTTCACCAAGATCTTGAAGTACATGTTGTGCTGTTGTGGGACTTACCTGCCCAAACTTGTTTGCAGATGGAGCAACGAGCCCTGTCCCTACATTCTCCAGCAGATCTTGAGCTGTCTGATGCGAAGGAAATCTGATGGCAACTGAGTTTCGTCCTCCGGTTACCCAATCCGGGACCAGTGGCGTTCTGGGAACGAGAAGTGTGAAGGGTCCCGGACAGAAGGCGTCACATAACGATCGCGCGTGTGCATTGAATACACCCCACCGTTCCATATCTTCTGTGGCATGAAGGTGAATTATTAATGGATGATGTGTGGGGCGACCTTTCACTTGAAAGACACGTAGAACGGCGTCTTGATTCAGAGCATCGGCCGCAAGTCCGTACACCGTCTCCGTGGGAATCCCGGCGATACCACCATTGAGTAATACACGGGAAACATGTTCTACATCTCGTGTAATGACCTCTCTCACGACACGAATTCCAACACAGCGTCTATAAAAGCAAAGGAATCTGTTGTGGCGAAGTGATCTGTGTTCTTGAGCACTACCAGTCTGCCGTGTTTGAATGACTGAGCAAGTTTCTCTGATGGCCCTGCAAAATCTTTGTCGCCTATCACCACAAGAACTTCATTATCAACTGAAGCAAATTGTTCGGTTCTGAGGGGCTCACTCGGTGGTCTCTTCATGATGGCAGTTAGAGCGAGCACATCGTTGCCAGGTTGATTGCCATAGTGAGCAAACGTATGGGCAAATGAATCAGACTCATTCACTCTTCCTTCTAAAGCATCAATAATTCGTTGATTGTTAGTGGGATCGGAAGGAGAGAAGACCCCATCTCCAATGCCAGCCAAAACAACTTTGCCAAATCGTTCAGGTTGGTTGAGGAGTGCTCTCAAAGTTGTGAGAGCACCCAGAGAGAACGCCACAACATCCACCGGTTGATCATCAGGGATTTTTGCAAGTAGCCAGTTTGGTAAATCGCCGTAGCTTTCAGGATCATGAGGCTTTTCTTCGTCGCCGTGACCCAGCAAATTGAATGGAAGAATTGAGCGCCCCATGTCCTCAAGTAACGCATCAAGGCCGGTTTTCTGCCAGGTGTCCTTGAAATTGCCTGCCCAGCCGTGAATTAGGACAACTGGATTGTTCTGCGATGAGGCCATGACTACAAGGTAGTCTCGTTACGCCCTATGCGCTTCCTTCAGCAGCTTCCAGCCCACGACCTGACGTATAACGACGTCTTTATGGTCCCCAGCATGTCCACCATCCCGTCACGACTCGATGTTGACTTGCGTACGCCCGACAACATCGGGACAAGTATCCCCATCGTCGTTTCCAATATGACGGCTGTTGCAGGACGACGCAT